>DXGJ01000031.1 GCA_019113985.1 Candidatus Levilactobacillus faecigallinarum | reverse complement strand
TTCCGGATTTCTCATGGGCAAAACGCTTTGGCCCATTCAATTGAAGTTGCGAAGATTACTGGGGTCTTAGCAGCGGAACTCGGTGAGGATGTTACGTTAGCAAAACGTGCAGGATTATTACATGATATTGGCCGCGCTGCAGAGCATGAAGATGATAGTTCGTACATTACCTTAGGAACGGAACTGGCAAAGAAATACCGGGAAAGTTCCACGGTAGTGAACGCCATTGCTGCGCAAGCGGATCAAACGGCGCCGCAATCTGTGATTGCGGAACTGGTCGGGACAGCTGATACGATTTCAGCGACTCGGCCAGGCGCACGTTCAGACTCCTTAGAAAGCTACATTCACCGCTTAGACAAGCTGGAAACCATCGCCAATAGTTTTGATGGTGTGGATCACAGCTTTGCCATTCAGGCGGGACGTGAAGTTCGAGTCATCGTGCGGCCCGAGAAAATTTCCGATACGGATGCCGTGGTCTTGGCCCGCGACATCAAGAAACAAATTGAGGGTGATCTGGATTATCCAGGACACGTCAAGGTTTCGGTTATTCGGGAAGTTCGGTCAGTTGAATATGCGAAATAAGTCAGAGAAGCTAGGCCTTAGGGTCCTAGCTTTTTTACGTCAAAGCCGGAATAATCATGTTAAAATAGACAATATTATGCGTGGGGCAGGATGTCGCTATCGGTCAACGGGACTGAGGAAACACGACCTAAGCCCGGTTTGCAGGTAGTCCGCACAGCCCACACGCGCAAAGTGACGTCCGTAAATAAGGGGCGCACTTAGAATAGGGGAAACGAAGATGCGACTTCTTTTTGTTGGTGACGTGGTTGGCGATTTAGGTATGGACATGATTCACGAATACTTGCCACAGCTAAAGCGGGACCTTAAGCCACAGGTGACCATCGTGAACGGTGAAAATTCAACGCCGGTTGGCCGCGGTATCAGCTATAAAATCTATAAACAACTCCTAAAGGACGGGGCCGACGTGGTTACCATGGGCAACCATACCTGGGATAATGCCGAATTGTACGACTTCATCGATGGGGCGAACCGGTTAGTCCGGCCCGCCAACTTCCCGGGGGAAACGCCGGGACAGGGGTGGACGAAGATCAATGTTAACCAACAAAGCCTAGCGGTCGTGAACCTGCAGGGGCGGGTCTTTATGAACCAGTTGGTGGACGACCCCTTTGCCATGATGCAGGACCTCTTGCCTGACTTGGGAACGCCGTTCGTATTTGTCGACTTTCACGGTGAAGTCACTAGCGAAAAACGGGCGTTTGCCATGCGCTTTACCGGCGACGTTTCGGCGGTCGTCGGCACCCACACACACGTGCAGACCAGTGATGCCCAAGTGCTGGACCACCAGACGGCCTTTCTGACCGAGGTGGGCATGACGGGTCCGGCTGACAGTATCTTAGGAATGCAGGCCGATAGCGTCATCACCAAGTTTGAGAATCAACGACCGGCGCGCTACGTGGTCCAGACGCAGGGCCCGGGAATCTTATCCGGCTGTGTAATCGATCTGAATGATAAGACCGGCCACGCGACCGCCATTCACGAGATTCTCATCAGTCCCCAACACCCGTATCAGAGTTAAGCCTTAATTAGGGAAGGATGAATTCATTTTCATGAGTAATACCAAGCAGACTCCCATGATGGAACAGTACCAAAAAATTAAAGACCAGTATCCCGACGCGTTCTTGTTCTACCGCCTCGGGGATTTTTATGAAATGTTTAATGACGACGCCGTTAAGGGGTCACAGTTGCTTGAACTCACGTTGACCACCCGGAGCCATAGTGCGAAGAATCCCATTCCAATGTGTGGGGTGCCACACAAGGCCGTGCAGAACTACATCGATATCTTGGTCGACCAAGGCTATAAGGTAGCCATCTGCGAACAGATGGAGGACCCCAAGTTGGCCAAGGGGATGGTCAAGCGGGAAGTCATCCAGCTGGTGACGCCCGGAACCCAGACCGATACCGGTGCGGCCGGTGCTAAGCGCAATAACTATTTGACCGCCTTGACCATGCCACAACCCGACCATTACGGCCTGGCCTACACGGATCTGTCGACTGGAGAACTGAAAGTCGCGGCTATCGATAACCTGACCACGGTGATGAATGAGTTGATGAGCCTCCAGACCAAGGAAGTTGTGGTCGATGATAGCGTTCCCGAAACGATGACCACGCAACTCCAGAAGCTGGGAATGCTGATCTCCAAGCAACCGGAGGTCCAGCCCAGTTCCGAAGTCAGTTACGTTGAGCAGGACCTGACAGATGACCGGCAGCGTGGCGTTGTGGGGTTACTGGTGACCTACGTCACAGTAACTCAGAAGCGCAGTCTGGCGCACCTCCAGCGGGCGGTTTCGTACAGACCCACGGCCTTTTTGAAGTTTGATCATTCGTCACAGGTCAACCTGGAACTGACCCAGAACCTCCGGACCAAGAAGAAATCCGGAACCCTTCTGTGGTTGCTAGATGAGACCAAGACGGCCATGGGGGGGCGCCTCCTGAAGCAGTGGCTGGACCGACCACTGATCGATCAACGCCAGATTGAGGACCGCCAGGCCAAGGTCGGCGCGTTACTCGATCACTATTTCGAACGCAACAGCCTCCAATCCGAATTGGTCAAGGTCTATGACCTGGAACGGCTAGCCGGCCGGGTGGCCTTCGGGAGCGTGAACGGTCGCGACCTGATTCAGTTGCAGACCTCGTTGGAGCAGGTGCCCCAAATCAAGCACACCCTAGGCGAATTGGATGAGACCGTGTTCGACCCCATGCTCGACCAGCTCGACCCCGTAGAAGACGTGGCTGAGGCGATTCGGGAGGCCATTGTGCCAGAACCGCCCCTGTCCGTGACGGACGGTGGAGTGATTCGGGACGGGTACGACGATCAGCTCGACACCTACCGGGATGCCATGCGCAATGGGAAAAAATGGCTGGCTGAGATGGAGGCCCATGAACGCGCGGTTACGGGCATTAACAACCTCAAAATCGGGTATAACCACGTTTTCGGGTACTACATCGAAGTCACCAAGGTCAACTTGGACAAGCTTCCGGTCGACCGGTACGAACGCAAGCAGACCTTAGCCAACGCTGAACGTTTCTCCACACCGGAGCTTAAGGAGAAGGAGCGCTTGATTTTGGAGGCCGAAGAAAAGTCGACGGCCCTCGAGTATAAGCTATTCGTTGATTTACGCGAACAGGTTAAGACCGCCATCACCCGGTTACAGAAGCTAGCCGCGGCGATTGCCAGTCTTGACGTGCTCCAGAGTTTTGCGGTGGTCAGCGAAGACTACCATTTCGTAAAGCCAACGTTTACCAAGGGGCATTCGTTGAACATCCAACAGGGCCGTCATCCGGTCGTGGAGAAAGTCTTGGGCCGGCAGTCTTACGTACCCAACGATGTCTTAATGGATGACCAAACCAACATTTTACTGATTACCGGACCCAACATGTCTGGGAAGAGTACCTACATGCGGCAGTTGGCGTTGACGGTGATCATTGCGCAGATGGGGTGTTTCGTGCCCGCTGAAGCGGCGCAGATGCCCATCTTTGACCAGATTTTCACCCGCATTGGGGCGGCCGACGACCTGATTTCCGGCCAAAGTACGTTCATGGTCGAGATGCAGGAAGCCAATCGAGCGCTCAGCCAAGCAACCGCCAACAGCCTCATCCTGTTCGATGAGATTGGTCGGGGGACCGCTACCTACGATGGGATGGCGTTGGCCCAAGCCATCGTAGAGTATGTGCACAACAAGGTCCACGCTAAGACGCTGTTTTCGACCCACTACCATGAGCTGACGGCCCTCGATACGGTCCTGAAGCAGCTCAAGAACGTTCACGTTGGGGCCGTTGAGCAGGACGGTGACTTGGTCTTCTTACACCAGGTGCAACCGGGACCCGCCGATAAGTCCTACGGGATTCACGTGGCAAAGCTCGCGGGGATGCCGGACACACTGTTGAAGCGTGCCGACGTCATTTTACAGCAGCTTGAGCAACAAGCGGCCAATGCCCCCACCGTAGATAAGGCGACGGTGACGGCGGTCGCCCAAGAGGCCCAACCGGAACACGGTGTAACGTCTGAGACGTCCATGCCGACCGCGCCGACGAAAACACCGGTGGTTGCTTCAGAAGCGACACCGGTGGCGCCAATCGATGCAGCCGTGCAACCAGTCGTTGACCAGGATCAACAACTGTCCTTGTTTACCGATGAACCCGAGGTTAATCCCACGCAGGCCAAGGTCTTGGCTCAGTTGAAGGACCTGAACCTGATGGGGATGACTCCCATGGCCATCATGAACCAGGTCTACCAGTGGCAACAAAAGCTAACCAAGTAATTATCTGAAAGGAAGGGTCACAATGGCGAAAATACATGAACTAGCGTCGGTTTTAGCCGATCAGATTGCGGCGGGTGAAGTGATTGAACGGCCAGCCTCCGTGGTTAAAGAGTTGGTGGAAAACGCCGTTGACGCCCACAGCACGCAGATCGATATCACCGTCGAAGATGCTGGCTTGAAGCGCATCTCCGTAGTTGATGATGGGGATGGCATTGCCGATGAAGACACCGAAATGGCCTTTAAACGCCATGCCACCAGTAAGATTACCGATCGCCGAGACCTTTTTAAGGTCAAGTCCCTGGGATTCCGCGGTGAGGCGCTGCCGAGTATCGCCTCCGTGGCCGACGTGACCCTGACCACCTCGACCGGGGGCGTCGGGACACTGATCCATAACGTCGGTGGTCACATCCAGGAACACACCCCAGCCGCCGCGCGGAAGGGGACCGACGTGACGGTTAAGGACCTATTCGGTAACGTACCAGCCCGGTTGAAGTACTTGAAGTCGCCGACCACCGAGCTCTCGAAGATTACTGACATCGTGAACCGTTTGGCATTGAGTTATCCTAACGTGGCCTTTTCGCTGGTCCATAATGGTCGTGAGCTGACCCGAACCAGTGGACGGGGCGACCTGCAACAGGTGATTGCTGGTATTTACGGCGTGCAGAGTGCCCGCAAAATGGTGGCGGTCAGCGGTGAGAACCCCGACTTTAAGGTCAGTGGTTATGTGAGCCTACCAGAGCTGACGCGTGCCAGCCGCCAATACATCTCGTTATTGTTGAACGGCCGGTACATTCACAACTTTCAGCTGAGTAAGGCGTTGATCGCCGGTTACGGGTCGAAGCTGATGGTCGGCCGGTACCCGGTCGCTGTGTTGGCAATCACCATGGACCCGTTACTGGTCGATGTTAACGTTCACCCGACCAAGCAGGAGGTTCGTATCAGTCAGGAGCCTGAGTTGACCCAGTTGATTCAAACTACGATTTTTAACCGGCTGGCCCAGGAGAACCTGATTCCCGACGTTTTCAGTGAGATGCCTAAGAAGCGGTCACAGGAACCGGCCGCCGACCAACTGACCATGGCCTTAAACGACGCTTCGCGGAAGTACACGCCTAAAACGACGCCCCGGTCTGCAATGGCAAACATTCCAGTTTCCCCGGAACCGACGTCCACTGCATCACCGGAGCCGACGACGGTTGCTGGTCCGGCACCCATGACGGCCCCGGATGCCAGTCCGGTCGAACCCGTGATGGTTCAGCAGGAAAGCGATTTGAAGTTACCCGCAGTTCAGCAGTTCGACGCCAAGTACCGTGCCGAGACCAACGTCTTTCCGTTGGGGCCCGCAAAAGCAGCGGCCCCCGTGGCGAGTGTCCCGCCCCAAGCGGCGCCCACCCCGGATCAGCCCCGGTTCCCACAGTTACGTTACCTGGGGCAGGTCCACGGTACCTACTTGTTGGCGGAGGCGGATGATGGCCTGTACCTGGTCGATCAACACGCCGCCCAGGAGCGGGTTAACTACGAGTACTACCGACAGGCGATAGGCGAGGTCAGCGACGACGAGCAGAAGCTTTTAGTGCCCATCGTGCTCGATTACCCAACCACCGATGTTTTGGCCTTAAACGACCATTTAGCCACCTTGTCGAGTGTCGGGCTGAACCTCGAATCATTTGGTCCCAACAGTTTCATCGTTCACGAGCACCCGACCTGGTTCAAAGCCGGTCAGGAGACCGACACCATTAAAGAAATGGTCGACTGGGTCTTGAAGGATGGTAAGCTCTCCGTTGCGGCCTTTCGGGAGAAAACGGCCATCATGATGAGCTGTAAGCGGGCTATCAAGGCCAATCATCATCTGGATGACCAGCAGGCCCGGGCACTCTTGGTCAAGCTGGCAACTGCTGAGAACCCCTTTAATTGCCCCCATGGTCGACCGGTCCTGGTGCACTTTACCGACCAAGACCTGGAGAAGTTGTTCAAGCGCATTCAAGATCCCCACAAGAGTGGCGATGATTGGGATGACTAGGGTGCTTTTTCGGTGGCGAGTATGGTACAATTTAAAAGGCAAACATACGTTTTTTTAAAGGAGCCTAACTAGCATGTATGAATACCTGCGGGGAACCGTTGCGGCGGTGACGCCGGACCACATTGTTGTTGATGTTCAAGGGGTGGGGTACCTGGTGAATACCGCGAACCCTTACCGCTATAGCGTCGATGAGCAGGTCACGATTTACGTTTATCAAGCGGTCAGTGATTCGGCCCAGACGCTGTATGGGTTCACCGATTTTGCAGAAAAACAGCTCTTTTTGAAGCTGATCAATGTAAGCGGGATTGGACCCAAGAGCGCGCTGGCAATTCTCGCTAACCCGGACCATCAGGGACTGATGCTGGCCATCAAGACCAGTGACGTGAGCTTCTTGACCAAGTTTCCCGGCGTGGGGAAGAAGACGGCGGGCCAGTTGGTCCTGGATCTCCAAGGCAAGCTGGATGATCTTACACCGGCGACCGACCCACAATTATTCGAACCCGAGGCCGTGGCGACCGGCGAGGGCAACGCGCAGTTAGACGATGCGTTGGCCGCGTTGACCGCATTAGGCTACCGGGAAGCGGCGATTAAGAAAGTCGCCCCGAAGCTCCGGCAGTTTACCGGAAAAACGACAAATGATTATCTGAGTGAAGGCCTGCGTCTATTGACGAAGTAAGCGTAGCCTTAAAGAAAGGAGGGGTCGTTCATGGCAGACGACGACCGCATCGTGTCACCCGAACCAGCCGATGACCGGGAAGATTCCGTTGAAAAATCGTTACGACCCCAATTGCTTGCACAGTACATTGGGCAGACGCCCATTAAGCACGAACTGAGTGTTTATATCCAGGCCGCCAAGCAGCGGGAAGAATCCCTGGACCATGTGCTGTTGTACGGGCCGCCGGGTCTGGGGAAGACCACGTTGGCGTTGGTGATTGCCAACGAGATGGGGGTTCAGATTCGGACCACTAGTGGCCCGGCAATTGAGAAACCGGGGGACCTGGTAGCCCTGTTGAATGAGTTACAACCCGGAGACATTCTGTTCATCGATGAAATTCACCGGTTGCCAAAGATTGTCGAAGAGATGCTGTATTCGGCCATGGAGGACTTCTACATCGATATCGTGGTGGGGCAGGGTCCCACGGCCCACCCCGTTCACTTCCCGTTGCCACCGTTCACCTTGATTGGGGCGACAACGCGGGCCGGGTTGCTCTCGGCACCGTTGCGTGACCGGTTCGGCATTGTGGAACACATGGCGTATTACGATGCCAGTGACCTGCAAGAAATTGTGACGCGGTCGGCGGACATTTTCCAAACGCCCATTGCGCCGGCGGGGGCCAAGGCCATCGCCTTGCGCTCGCGGGGAACGCCCCGAATTGCCAACCGCCTCTTGAAACGCATTCGGGACTTTGCCGAGGTCTCACCGGACCACGACACCATCGATCCAGAAATCGTCAATCACGCGTTGACGCTCCTGCGGGTCGATTCCGCGGGTCTTGATTCGACTGACATCAAGTTGCTGACCACCATGATCGACTACTATAACGGTGGTCCAGTGGGACTCAACACACTGGCAGCCAACATCGGTGAGGAGACGGAGACCGTTGCGGCGATGTACGAGCCCTACCTGTTACAACGCGGGTTTCTCAAGCGGACTGCGCAGGGACGGGTGGTCACGGCGGCCGGTTATGAACATTTAGGCCGACCATTTCCCAGTCCGGATAATCCGGTTTCGTAAACCCACGTCCGTGGGGAAATCGGGGATTTGCCGGCGGACTTTTTGAAAAAATTACTGAGAATACCGAACATCTCGAGAATTTCCAGAAATAATTGGACGGATTCCTTGGATTCTGGTAAAGTTGTCCATTAGATAGACACGAAGGAGTGAACGAATAGTGTTAGGAAATCTTGCAATCGCTGCCGCTGGTGGCCAATACTCCACGTTGATCATTTTGGTGGTCTTCTTGGCATTGATGTACTTCTTAATGTTGCGGCCACAACAAAAGCAACAAAAGAAGCATCGTGATATGATGAGTCAACTGAAGAAGGGTGACCACGTTATCACGATTGGCCGCTTGCACGGTGTTATTGATGAAATTAACGAAGCCGACAAGACGGTTACCTTGGACTGCGACGGTATCTACCTGGTCTTTGACCTTCGGGCCATCGCCCAAGTGACCACGCAGGCCCCTCAGGCGGTAACGGCCCCAGCTGCTGAAGAAGCTGCTCAGGACGCTAAGCCAGAAGAGGCTGCTGCAACTGACGAACCAGCTGCGCAAGACGCCGATGAGACGCCTAAGTCAGACGACCAAGCCACTGACGAAACCAAGTAAAGGCTGATGAAACGACTCTTCGGGGGTCGTTTTTTTTTTGCGGTGAGTTACCGTTGCCCCCGAACGTTCGTTCGTTTATAATGAAAGTACCTTTTATGCGTTCGGCGACTTGAATGAAACGCTGGTTGTCGTAGTAAGAGAATTTTTAGGGAAGGGCGATGGTCCGTGTGACACAGCCAGAGGCGAAGTATACGCAGCGGAAAATCATTCACGTCGATATGGATGCCTTTTACGCGTCCATCGAGGAACGGGACCATCCGCAGCTGAAGGTTCGTCCTTTGATCATCGCCAAGGACCCTCGAAAAACTGGAGGCCGTGGGGTGGTGACGACCGCAAACTACTTGGCGCGGCAACACGGGGTACACTCAGCGATGAGTGCTAGCGAGGCCTTGAAACTCTGTCCGGAAGCGGTTTTTCAAACGCCCAACTTTCCGTTGTACCGGCAGGTATCCGACCAGATTCACCGGATTTTTCATGAGTATACCGACATCATTGAGCCGGTGGCCTTTGATGAAGCCTACCTCGACGTTACACAGAATAAGCACCACCTGCACTCGGCGGTCCAGGTTGCCCACGAGATTCAAGCGGAGATTTATGACCAGACGCATCTGACCTGTTCCACCGGCATCTCCTACAGCAAGTTTTTGGCGAAGGAGGCGTCGGATTATCGTAAGCCGGTGGGGGTCAGCGTCATTTTGCCCGAGGACGCCCATGACTTCTTGATGGCGTTGCCCATCGAGCGGTTCCGTGGTGTGGGGAAAAAGACCGTGCCCAAGATGCATGAACTCGGCATTCAGACCGGCGCTGATCTTTACCAGCGTTCCCAATTGGAATTGATTCATGATTTTGGGAAGTTTGGGTACGTCCTGTATCAACGCGTTCGGGGCATCGACGAACGTCCCGTGGCCTATCAGCGGGAGCGCAAGTCCATCGGCAAGGAACGAACTTACGGGCCGCCCCTGACCACGGCGGGAGAAGTGGAGAACCAGTTACGGCGGCTGGCTGAGATGGTTGCCCAGACCGTGGCCCGCAAGCAACGCCACGGGAAGACGCTGGTCTTAAAGCTGCGTACCAGCGACTTTACCACCGTGACCAAGCGGGTGACCCAAGAGGATTTTTTGGTCAACGAAGCCGATGTGTACTATGACTTGGCGCTGGGCCTCTACCAGAGCGTGGCAACACCGGATGAGCAGATTCGGCTGTTAGGCATCACGATTACCGGGCTCGCGTCACAGACCTTTGAGAACGTTCGTTTACCGCTGTGGCAGGATTAAAAAGACTTCCTTTGATATTGGTCGTTAAAAATTGTATACTGGAACGCAGCATTGCGGCGGGTATCGCCGTGAATTCGGAAAGAAAATGGGTGAACAACATGGCAATTGAATCCGCCATTTTAGAACAAATCAAACAGTACCAGACAATTATTATTCACCGGCATCAACATCCAGATCCAGATTGCGTGGGTGCGCAACTGGGGTTACGGACCATCTTGCGGGATAGCTTTCCCGACAAGACTATTTTAGCCGTGGGCAAGCATTACCCTGGCTTCGATTGGTTGGGTCAGGCTGACACTGATGTGGCTGATGACCAATATAAGGATGCCTTAATCATCGTCGTGGACACGGCCAATCAGCCGCGGGTCGACGATGAGCGGTGGATCACGGGCAAGCAGGTCATTAAAATCGACCACCATCCCAACGATGATGCCTTTGGTGACCTCCAGTGGGTTCGGGACCAGGCCTCCAGTACCTCGGAGCTCCTGTACGACTTCTACGCTGCGAACGCGGCCGAGTTGACGTTATCCGCCGATGCCGCACGTTTATTTTACGCGGGGATCGTTGGTGACACGGGACGGTTCATGTACCCGGCTACCTCAGCCCACACGTTAGAAGTTGCCGGTAAATTGATGCAGACGGGCTTTTCGGCGTCTGACGTGAACCAGGCCGAGGATGAAATCTCCCCAGCCATGGCACGGTTATCCGCCTACGTGTATCAGAACTTAAACATTTTGCCGAGTGGTGCGGCTTGGCTCAAGCTGAGCGACGCGGACTTAGAACCGTTCGAGTTGGGCGAGACCGACTCAACGTCTGCTGTGGTTCCTTTGCCGGGAAAAATCACCACGGTCAAGGCGTGGGCTTTCTTCGTTGAAGCCAAGGACCACACTTACAGAATTCGGTTACGTTCCAAGGGCCCGTCGATCAATGGCTTGGCCAAGGAACATAACGGTGGTGGTCACGCCCTAGCTAGTGGCGCAACAGCCCACGACCAAGCAGAAATTGACCAAGTCGTTCGCGAGCTGGACGCCTTAGTCACACAAGATAAAGGAGAATAGAATGACCGCAGATTTCACACAGTTTCACCTTCAGGACTATCTGATGAAGGCTCTGAAGAAGATTGGGTTTCAGCATCCTACGGCCGTCCAAGAAAAACTGATTCCCATCATTGCAGCGGGAAAAGACGTGGTTGGCCAGTCCCAAACGGGGAGTGGTAAGACCCACACCTTCCTGCTACCAATCTTTAACCAGTTGACGCAAGAAAACGAAGTTCAGGCGGTTATCACCACGCCTAGTCGGGAACTGGCTTACCAGATTCATGCCGCGGCTGAACAATTGGCCGCCGACGCGCCGTTCGAGATTCGAATCGGCAATTACGTTGGGGGAACCGATAAACAGCGGCAGATCAACAAGTTGGAACGGAACCAACCCCAGCTGGTCATCGGGACGCCCGGTCGAGTCAACGACCTGATTCAGTCTCAGGCGCTGGATGTGCACACCACCCGGCAGTTCGTGGTCGATGAAGCTGACATGACGTTGGACCTGGGATTCCTGGACCAAGTTGATAAGATTGCCAGTCGGATGCCTAAGGACCTGCAAATGATGGTCTTTTCCGCGACGATTCCGCAAAAGTTGAACCCGTTCTTGCGGAAGTACTTGAATCAACCCGTGATTGAAGAGATTCCGGTAACTTCGATTATCAGTGATACCATCGATAACTGGTTGATTTCGACTAAGGGCCAGAACCGTAACCAGCTAATCTACCAGCTGATCACCATGGGGGAACCCTACCTGGTCCTGATCTTCGCGAACACCAAGACCCGGGTCGAGGAGTTGCACCACTTCCTCCAATCCCAAGGCCTGAAGGTCGCGATGATTCATGGGGGCATCAAACCCCGTGAACGGAAGCGGGTCATGCGGGAAGTGAAGAATCTCCAGTTCCAATTCGTCGTGGCGACCGACTTGGCCGCGCGGGGAATCGATATTGAAGGGGTCTCCCACGTCATTAATGACGACATCCCAGAAGACCTGGATTTTTTTATCCACCGGGTCGGCCGGACGGGGCGTCAGGGGATGCCAGGAACGGCCATCACCCTGTACTCGCCAGGCGAAGAAAATCAAGTTGCTGAACTCGAAAAGCTGGGGATTCATTTCAAGCCTAAGCGTATCAGCAACGGTGAAGTTGTAGATTCCTATGACCGGAACCGACGGACCAAGCGGCGGAAGTCGACGCAGAAGCTGGATCCGACCTTGATCGGGATGGTTAAGAAGAAGAAAAAGAAGATCAAGCCGGGGTATAAGCACCAGATCAAGCAGGCAATCCATGCCAAGAAGGACCAGGAAAAGCGGATTGCGGCCAGAGCAGCTGCCCGGACCGAGCGGAAACGGCGGAAGCGTGAATCGGACCGTTACCAATAAGGCGATTGACAAGCGCCACCCCGCAACCTATAATTTTACCTGGACAATTAAATATTATTAGAGGATATACCGCTAATCAGCATTTTTCAGAAACGTTTTGGTTGCTGCGAAAAACGACTTGCTTTTTAGACGGGGCTCCCTCGAGTTATCGCGACTCAGCGTTATGAGTTTAAGAGGTTAACGATCAAACATCGTTGCAAGTAAAGTGGTACCGCGCTTCGGCGTCTTTACAATGCAACGGTGTTTTTATCTTTTTTTGGAGGTTATTAGAGATGAAAGAGTTAAGTAGTGGTCAGATTCGCCAGATGTACCTCGACTTTTTCCAGTCTAAGGGGCACACGATTGAACCCAGTGCATCCTTAGTTCCCAAGGACGATCCATCGTTATTGTGGATCAACTCCGGGGTTGCTACGATGAAGAAGTACTTTAGTGGTCAGGTGGTTCCCGAGAACCCACGGCTGACCAGTTCCCAGAAGAGTATTCGGACCAACGATATTGAAAATGTCGGTCGGACGGCACGGCACCACACGCTGTTTGAAATGCTGGGAAACTTCTCCGTTGGGGATTATTTCAAGAAAGAAGCCATTACTTGGGCCTGGGAGTTACTGACCTCGCCCGATTGGTTTGGCTGGGAACCCGATAAGCTGTACATGACGGTCTACCCTAAGGATACCGACGCCAAGGCTTTCTGGGAAGCTGCCGGGGTCGCTCCCGACCACATTATTCCCATGGAAGACAACTTCTGGGATATCGGTGAGGGGCCTTCGGGTCCGGATTCCGAAATCTTCTACGACCGGGGCGAAAGCTTTAACAACCTGGCCGCCGACGACCCAGAGAACTACCCGGGTGGGGAAAACGAACGCTACCTGGAAGTTTGGAACATCGTGTTCTCCCAGTTTAACCACGAGCCGGATGGTAGCTACAAGCCACTACCCCGGAAGAACATTGATACGGGGATGGGCCTGGAACGGGTCGTCTCCATTTTCCAAAATGCCAAGACCAACTTTGAGACCGACCTCTTCATGCCGTTGATTGAAAAGACGCAGGCGTTGAGTGATGGCAAGAAGTACGGCGCCGACAAGGAAGATGACATTTCCTTTAAGGTGATTGCTGACCATGCGCGGGCGATTACGTTTGCGATTGGTGACGGCGCACTGCCAGGCAATGAAGGCCGGGGCTACGTGATTCGACGCTTGATTCGGCGCGCGGTCGTTAACGGCCAGAAACTGGGAATCCAGGGCGCCTTCCTGGACCAACTGGTGCCAATCGTGGGTCAAATCATGGAATCCTACTACCCAGAAGTTCTGAAGCAAAGCGACTACATCGCTAAAATCGTGCGGTCCGAAGAAGACCGGTTCGGTGAAACCCTGAATGGGGGGCTGGACCTACTGAACGGGCTGATAGCTGACCTGAAGAAGACCGGTGGCAAGCAGATCGACGGGGCCGACGCCTTTAAGTTGTACGATACTTACGGGTTCCCGGTTGAGTTGACACAGGAGTACGCCATTGATCAGGGAATCTCCGTGGACCAGGATGGGTTCAAGGCCGAGATGCAGAAGCAAAAGGACCGGGCCCGCAACGCCCGGGGCAAGCAGAAGGCCATGGGGCTCCAACACGACCTGTTGATCAACGTGACCACGCCTAGTGAATACGTCGGCTACGACCAATTGGCAACCACTAGTAAGCTGACGGAACTGGTCGTCAATGATCAGCTCGCCGATGAGGCTGTCAGTGGCACCGCCGAAGCCATGTTTGATACCACCCCATTCTATGCGGAAATGGGTGGCCAAGTGGCCGATAAGGGGAACATCTACGACCTCGACGGCAGCGTCGTGGCCAAGGTGACTGACGTGCAGCACGCGCCAAACGGGCAAAATCTGCACACCTTGGACGTGGTAAAACCCTTGCAAAAGGGCGCAACTTACCAGTTGAAGATCGACCGAGTCTTCCACAGCAAGGTCGAGAAGAACCATACTGCGACCCACTTACTGGATAAGGCTTTGCGGAACGTCTTTGGTGAGCACACGCAGCAGGCCGGCTCGCTGGTCGAAGGCGACTACCTACGGTTCGACTTCACCCACTTTGGTCAGGTCGACCCAGCTGATTTAGCCAAGGCCGAAGCCATTGTCAACCAACAGATCTTTGCAGAACTCCCCGTAACGACGGTGGTCACCGATATCGAGAGTGCCAAGAAGATGGGCGCCATCGCGCTGTTCAGCGAGAAGTACGGCAAGACCGTACGGGTCGTCAGCGCCGGTGATTTTGTGACCGAGTTCTGTGGTGGGAACCACGTGAAGAATACCAACGAAATTGGGCTGTTCAAGATTACCTCCGAATCCGGAGTAGGTGCCGGTGTACGGCGGATTGAAGCCGTAACGTCCGGAGCTGCCTACAAGTATCTGAACGACCACAACAACGTCTTGAACGCGATTGCGGGCGACTTAAAGGTTACCCAGATTGGCGACGTTGAGACCAAGGTCCAAGCCTTGCAAGCTCAGGTCAAGGAGCTGCAACAAAAGCAGGCAACCTTGGAAGGTAAGCTGGCTGGTGAACAGGCCGGAGCCGTCTTCGATAACGTTGCTCAGGCGGGACATTACAGCTTAATCAGTGGGACCGTTCAGGTGTCCAAGATGGACCAATTACGGGCCTTGGCCGATACTTGGCGGGAAAAGGCGTTGTCCGATGTCTTAGTCCTGGGGGCCGAAGTCAACGGCAAAGCCAACCTGATCGTTGCGGTCAGTGCTGATAAGCAGAAGCAAGTTAAGGCGGGCGACCTGATTAAGGCCATCGCACCGAAAATCAACGGTGGTGGTGGTGGTCGGCCGAACCTGGCTCAGGCCGGTGGGAAGAACCCAGCTGGCTTGCCAGATGCCATGACGGCAGCCAACGACTGGTTAGCTGAACAGGCATAAGAAACGACAAAATAGACCATACGGAGGGACCTGGCAACTAGCCGGTCCCTTTTTTGCGTGACGTGAGCGAGATGACCCTGAATGACGCGGTACAATGGTATACTACTAGTGTTCGCCTAAAAGATGCGACCATGGTGAATGGTTCGAACGACCAACTATCAGCTCTTAGTTTGTATTACGAAAACATTACATTGATAGTCGGTCGTTGTAGTTTTCTGGGCAATCGAGTAAAATTGAGACTAAGTGAGGAAGTACGGGGGTGTTATATAGTGAGTTCATTAGACAAAACGATGTATTTTGACTTTGGCGCCAACCAGCCGAAGGACGTGCACGATACCCTGGTAACGGTTTATCAGGCACTAGAAGAAAAGGGTTATAACCCAATTAATCAGATTGTCGGGTACCTACTATCGGGCGATCCTGCGTACATCCCGCGAATCAATGATGCGCGGAATTTAATTCGGAAGCATGAGCGCGACGAGATTATCGAAGAGCTCGTGCGGTTCTACTTGAATCAGAATGGACCGGTGAAGCCTTCATGAAGTTAATGGGGTTAGACGTTGGTTCCCGAACGGTGGGGGTCGCGATTAGTGATGCCCTGGGTTGGACCGCGCAAGGAATTGAGATTATCCGAATTGATGAAGAGGCAGAAGTATTTGGAATCGACCGGGTCGCCGAACTAGTTAAGGAACACGACGTCGGTGGTTTTGTGGTCGGACTTCCCAAGAACATGAACAATACGCTAGGCCCGCGGGCCGCGGCTTCACAACACTATGGTGAGATGTTGACCGAACGGTTCCATCTTCCCGTGGACTTTGAAGACGAACGGTTGACAACTGTTGAGGCGGAGCGTATGTTAGTGGAACAAGCTGACACGTCACGGCGGAAACGCAAGCGGGTCATTGATAAATTAGCAGCTGGGTTAATCCTGCAGAACTATTTAGATCGGCACGGTAAGTTAACCCGAGAAAAGTGAGGTTTCCCATGAACGAAGACCAAGAACAAATTACGTTAGTTGACGAAAATGGCAACGAAGAATTATACGACGTGTTATTCACGTTTGAATCCGACGATTTTGGTAAGTCTTACATCTTGATTTACCCCGCTGGCAAGAGCGAAGACGAGGAAGTTGATATCCAAGCCTACGCTTTACCAGCTGATGACGATCCAGCCAACCCATCCGGCGGCGATCTGCAACTGATCGAATCCGATGAAGAATGGGACATGATCGAATCCGTTTTGAACACGTTCTTAGCGGACGGTACGGTTGATCCTAACGCGGGCAAAAAGTAAGCAACACCAAGGGCGGGATTCCGCCCTTTTTGTTTGCCGTCATTTCGGGTGGGTTAGCTACTGTCACCCGGTGATTAATGGTAAAATAAGACGTTACGCAAAACAGGGGGAATGACGAAATGACGGAACAAAAAAACCGGTTCAAAGCGGTTCTTGCGAATAAACCCTACACCATCGTGGGAAACGCGACGGATGCGCATATGCGCGCAGTTACGGAACTCTTTAACCAACAATACAACCAATTAAAACAGGCATCACCCAGCATGAGTAAGGAAGATGCGGCAGTTCTAATGGCTTTTAACGCCTTGTCAGACCAATTAAAGATGGCCGATGCGGCTCAGTCAACGGCAGATACGCAACCGACCTCGGAAACGGGGGATTAGGGTGCTGTTAAGTCTCGGCATCGTTCTGATTTTATGGTTTGGGTTTCACCGGGGCTACCGCCGGGGACTGGTCCTGCAGGTTTTAACGACCGTGGGGTACCTCCTGGTCTGGCTGGTGGCGCGTTTGGGGGCGAAACCCTTAGCAAGTGGCCTGGGCCAGTTTGTGGGGGATCTGTCCTTGAATCATTCAGCCAGCGTGGTAACGGCCAGCCAGAGCAGTAGCTTCTTCCTAAACGGGATTGCCTTTTCGGCGATTCTGACGGTCGGCTACTTCGTGGTGCGCCGCGTCTCCTATGCCCTGAACAAGGTGACCTGGTTACCCGTAATTCATCAGGTGAATTCTTTGGCGGGTGGCCTCATCAACTTGGTGATTCGTTATATCATTATCTTTTTACTCTTAAACCTACTCATTTTATTGCCAATCAAGGGGTTCCAACAGAGTTACCAGGCATCGCCGGTGGCACAGTGGATCGTCAAACAGACACCCGTGCTCTCGAAGAACTTGGTCAACTGGTGGGTAACCGAACACTAGGATTGGTTTCAGAAAGGAACAATCATGAATCAGAAAACACTATCCATCATGGAATACGACCGCATCAAACAAGCGATTCGGGGTTATCTGGTTTCGGCGGCCGGTCAACGCGAATTAGCGCAGTTACAGCCAACGACGGACCGGGACCGGCTTCAGAAGTGGCTGGACGAATCCCAGGATGGCGCGGACATCTACCGACTAGAGAGTGGCATTCCACTGCCCAAGTTGGACGATGTACGGCCTCACCTGAAGCGGCTGGCACTGGACGCAGTCTTGAATGGCCTTGAACTGGCCCAAATCAGTCGGGTGCTGTGGACGACCGGCTCCGTGGTCAAATTCTTTGATCAACTAGCCGAGAAGCAAGTGAGCCTCCGGCGGTTGGATCGGGAGATTCGGGAACTGGTCACCTTACCCGACGTGACCAAGCGCTTGCGTCAATCCCTGGAGGGCGACGGTCACCTGACCGATGACGCCTCACCGGAGTTGCGGACGATTCGCCAGCACATCACCCAAACGGCCGCGGCCATTCGGCAGACCATGGACCAGTACACTCGGGGCAAGGATGCCAAGTATCTGAGTGAAGGCATCGTGACTATTCGGGACGACCGGTACGTGATTCCCGTCCGTTCGGAGTACAAGCAGCACTTCGGCGGAATCGTCCACGACCAGAGTGCCAGTGGGCAGACGCTGTTCGTGGAACCCCAGGCGGTCGTGGGTCTGAACAATCAGTTACGTCAAAACCAAATGGCGGAGCGCCACGAGGAGCAACGCATCTTGGCTGAGTTAACGGCCTTATTGGACCCTTATCAAGAGGAAATTCTCCGGAACGCCGAGATTCTTGGGCACCTGGACTTCATTAACGCGAAGGCCCGGTATGCCCATCAATTGCATGCCACGGAACCGAAACTTTCGCCAACCAACGCGGTCAACCTGAGGCAGGCGCGGCATCCGCTGATTGATCGGCGGACCGTGGTGGCTAACGACATTACGATTGGTCAGGATTACAAGACGATCATCGTTACCGGGCCCAACACCGGTGGGAAAACCATTACCTTAAAGACGCTGGCGTTGGTCCAGTTGATGGGGCAGTCGGGGTTGTTTATCCCGGCCAACGAAAACAGTGTGATTGGGGTCTTCGACGATATCTTTGCCGACATCGGGGACGAACAATCCATCGAACAGAGCCTGAGTACCTTCTCCGGTCACATGGAGAACATCGTCTCGATCCTGAAACAAGCTGACGACCATAGCCTGATTATCATCGATGAACTGGGCGCCGGGACCGACCCGCAAGAAGGGGCAGCCTTGGCGATTGCCATTTTGGATGAGATTGGGACCCTGGGGAGTTACGTCATGGTCTCGACCCACTATCCGGAGTTGAAGGCGTATGGCTATAACCGGCCGGAAACCATCAACGCTAGCATGGAGTTCGACGTCACGACCCTACAACCGACTTACCGGTTGTTGATTGGGATTCCCGGGCGGAGTAATGCCTTTGACATTGCTGCACGGTTGGGGATGCCAAGTCAGGTGGTCAGTGCCGCACGGGGCTTGACCGACCAAGATAGTCAGGACCTGAACGCCATGATTGCCGACCTGACTGAACAGAAAAGGTTGGCCGATGCGGATGCGGAATCGTTGCACGCTGAGCTTAAGGAAGCTACGGAGCTGCATCAGAGCCTGCAGAAGCAGTTTGACCAGTACCAGCATCAGAAGGATCAACTGATGACGGATGCCAAGCGTGACGCCAACCGGCTAGTCGACGAGTCCCGGAAGCGGGCCAACCAGATCATCTCGGACCTACGTAAGAAACAACTAGACGCAGGGAAGAGCGTGGTCAAGGAAGACGAGCTGATTGCGGCCCAAGGGGCGTTGAACGCACTACAGCAGGATACCGGCTTGAAGAAGAACCGGGTACTGCGACGTGAAAAGGCCAAGCACACCTTTAAGAAGGGGGATAACGTGCTGGTCAAGTCCTACGGTCAGACCGGGGTCTTGATGCAGGAACTCGATGCCGACCATTGGGAGGTCCAACTGGGCATCCTGAAGATGAAGATTGCCACCACCGACCTTGAGAAGGCGGCGGACCCAGCCAAGTCCAAGAAGCAGCCCAAGGCGTCCATTAAGCGGACCGGTTCAAGCGGCATGTCACCGACTTTGGATCTGCGGGGCCACCGGTACGAAGAGGCCATGGCTGAAGTCGACCGGTACATTGATTCGGCGTTACTGGCGGGCTACCCATCCGTGACCATCATTCACGGGAAGGGGACCGGGGCCCTGCGGAAAGGGGTCACCGAGTACTTGCAGAGTAACCGGCGCATCAAGAGTTTCGGTTTCTCGCCCGCCAATGCCGGGGGCGACGGCTCGACCGTGGTCCGGTTCAAGTAAGCTAGGCGTAATTTAACGGCAATGCTTGAATTAACTAATTAATTGTAAGCAACTTAGTTGTTTTTTTAAAACGACCTTGGTAGACTATACTCTATAGGCAACGAGAGCTGCTGGCATTTGAACTGATAAGGAGGCAATAAAATGGTTACAGAAACGACTGATAAGACCTTTGAACAAGATACTGCAACGGGGGTTACCCTGACTGACTTTTGGGCAACTTGGTGTGGTCCTTGTCGGATGCAATCACCAGTGGTTGAGCAATTGGCAGACGAAATGGGTGAACAAGTGACGTTCAACAAGATGGACGTTGACGCGAACCCGAACACGCCCCAATCTTTTGGCATCATGAGCATTCCAACGCTCTTGGTCAAGAAGGACGGTCAAGTGGTGGACTCCATTGTGGGCTACCACTCCAAGGACCAATTAAAGAAGATTTTGGACCAATACATCGAAGCTTAAGGTGTAGTGGCAAAAGGAGCCCCCGCTGGTAATTGCGGGAGCTCCTTTTTTGAGATTAGTCGTTATTTTCTGAAGGTGCCGGTGTCGTTGTTGGTATGACTTGTAGCGGGGTCGGTGCATCATAATCGGGAACCACGTCTGCGGGGTCCGTGTAGACGTCGAAGGTCACGGCCTGGGACCGAAGCTTGCGACTGGTTTCGACCTGCTCGGCTTCGGCCGCAACACCAAGCTGTTGTGCCATCATTTCGGCGAGGAAGCCGGCTTCTAAGGTAAACTCGGCGTCGTCGCTAAGCTTCTTACGGAGCGCAACGGGGGTGCCGCTAAGCTGCCAGCGGGTCATTTGCGCCGATTGTTTAATCAACGTTAAGGTACCGAAGCCGGCCTGGTCGAAGAACGTTGCGGCGTCCTTGGGGTTTCCCAAGGGAAATTTGCGCGCAAGGGACTTACCGGCCCAGTAGCCGATGGCGCCTTTATCGTCGCCTAATAATTCGGGGATTAGGGCATCCCGTAATAACATCTGGGGGAAGTACGGCGCACCCGCCGCGTCACCCATGACGGTTTGATATAAGTTTTTCACGATGGTTGACTCCTTCATCCGATTCACAGTTTGTATTCAACTGTTATTATACCGTAAAAGTCCCTAAAGAATCGCTTAACATTGAAACACATTTGTCATCCGGATATCTTTTAGGGATGTGGTTGCTGCAAATAAACAGGGGGCTAGTACCAATAGCCGGGTTAGGTCCTGCCAATAGCGCATAACTTGAAACCGGTTTAAAAAAAGGCGATAATATAGATTCAAGTAGAATGCGAAGGAGCGTTGTCTCATGCGAAATGATCCGATTGGGCTCATGGATTCGGGGGTCGGTGGTTTAACGGTCTTAAAGGAAATCCAGCGGCTCCTACCAACCGAAAAGACGGTCTATCTGGGTGACCAGGGGCGATTACCCTACGGCCCCCGGTCAGCCGCCGAAGTAACGGCGTTCACGCGGCAGATTGCCGCCTATCTCCGACAGAAACACCACATCAAGCTGTTGGTGATTGCCTGCAATACGGCAACTGCAGCGGCGTTACCCACCATGCAAGCGGAATTACCCATTCCCGTGGTCGGCGTGATCAGCCCCGGCGCCCGAGCGGGAGTCCAGGCAACGCGGAACCACCAGATTGGTGTGATTGCGACGGCGGGGACGGTCAAGAGTGACCAGTACCGCCAGCAGATTCTGGCCAAGGATGCCCGCAACACGGTCGTGAGTGTTGCCACGCCCGAACTGGTGACCCTCGCCGAGCAGAACGATTTAGTGTCGGCCCACGCGCAAGAAGTTGTGACCCAGGCTGTAGCGCCACTTAAGAATCAGGGGATTGATACTCTAGTCCTGGGGTGCACCCATTTTCCCCTGTTACGGCAAGCAATTCAGGGTGCAGTGGGATCAGCTGTGCACCTCGTGAACCCGGGAACGGCTACGGCCGCGGCCGTCACGACATTACTGGACTATTGGAATTTAGCGAATGACCAGAGCAACGACCAACCGACTGCGGTCTACTATACGACCGGGGATGCCGATCGGTTCGACCGGTTAGCCAATCAGTGGTTGAACCGGACGCCAGTTCAGGCGATCCCCGTCACGATTCAGACTTTGGAACGGGCAATGCAAACCACGGAGGGTGAATAACACAATGGAAGAAACGTTAATAATTGCGACCGGAAACGCGGGTAAGGCCCGTGAGTTTCGTGCCATTTTTGAACCAAAGGGGATTACCGTGAAGACCTTAGCAGATTTTCCGGACCTACCAGCAATTCATGAAACCGGAACGACCTTTACCGAGAACGCTCGTCTGAAGGCGACAACTGTGGCGCAGGCCACCCAGCTGCCGGTTCTGGCGGATGATTCTGGCTTAATGGTCGATGCCTTAGACGGCGAGCCCGGCATCTATTCGGCCCGGTACGCCGGTGACCACGACGATGCTAAGAATAATGCCAAGTTACTCGCCAAGTTAGCAGACGTTCCGACTAAGGACCGGACCGCGGGCTTCCATACCTCGTTGGTCTTGGTCAAGCCTAACGGGCATGAGTTGGTGACGACCGGTGAGATTCGTGGTGAGATTCTCACCGCACCGCGGGGCGTCGATGGCTTCGGTTACGACCCCTTGTTTTACGTTCCGGCTGAAAAGCAAACGTTCGCGGAGATGCCAATGGCTCGTAAAAATGCGATTAGCCACCGAGCGCGAGCAACGGCGGCGATGTTAACGAAATTTGACGAATGGTGGGGGGCTTAATCATGGCACGGTGGTTGATTGTTAGTGATAATCACGGTGACCAGGCGATTTTGCCAATCCTGGTCCGTCAGTTACGGCCGGATACCATTTTTCACTGCGGCGACTCCGAGATGCCGGCCGACGATGCCTGGTTTCAACCCGCCAATACCTACGTGGTCCGGGGGAACATGGACTTTGACGATGACCTGCCGTTGGCGGTGACGCCAGTGGTCAACGGGGCCCAGGTCCTGCTAACCCACGGCCACCGCGATGCCGTGCACTGGGATCTGACCAAGTTGCAGTTGCATGCCGAGGCGGTCAACGCCCAAGCCATCTTCTTCGGGCACACCCATGAGTTGGCGGTTGAGCTGGATGCCGGTCGGCTGTACCTGAATCCGGGGAGCATTAGTCAGCCCCGAGGTGAATTTCGCGCGCTAGGTGGGACCTGTGCACTGGTCACTGTGACCCCCGAGCAGTGGCACGTCCAGTATTACACGCGGGATTGTCGTCCCGTTACCCGGCTCCAATTTACCTTTGACCGACCCGTTAATAAGAAAGGATGAATGATCGATGATTGATGCTGCGGTTGAGCAGCTACTTCTTGAAGACCCCAAGAGTTACGTGATTCCCGCCGATATTGTGGCGAACGTCACGGCAACCAACACGTTAGAGCACGCCCTAATGGTGCTCTCCAAGGTTGGCTATACCCGAATTCCCGTGCTCTCGGCCGATGACCACCTGCAAGGGCTCCTGGCCTTATCAGCAGTGACCAACAGCCTGTTACAGGTGCCAGGCGCCGCGGTCGACCAGCTGAGTACCGTGACGGTCGCCGACGTGATGTCCCCCGTCGAGCACTACGTAGATGATCCCCGGAAGCTGGAAAAAATCCTTAACCTGTTGGTGGATGAACCCTTTTTGCCCCTAGTGGACGATCAAATGGTCTTTCAAGGGATCATCACCCGACGTGAGATTCTAAAGCGCGTCAATTACTTAGCCCATAACTTGGATCGCCAGTTTGAGGTGATTCCCCGTGTTGCGGACACTATCGATCGTTCCTAGTTAAAAAGCCGGCCAATCCCGTTTTGGGGATGGTCGGCTTTTGAGATTAAGCGGTGGGTGGCGTGACGTTATGGGTCGGTAAATGAATACCAGCCTGGCGAATAGCCTTTAAGTAGGCTGCTAGGAAGGTTGCTTGCAGGTTGAACTGGCTCCCATTCTTCGCGACCAGTGCCACTTGGTAGACCAATTCACCACCGGTGAGGGTGACTACACCAATCAGATCGGGGTCCTCGAGGATGCTGGGATGGGCCGGGACCAACTTGGTGTTGACCGCCTCAATAATCGGGGTCAGCTGTTCGACCGGCGTGTTCGCCGCAATCGGGATGTTGACCAGGGCCCGCATGTTGTTCCGGGACCGGTTGGCAATGATTGTGATGTTGCGGTTCGGGATGTAATTGACGGTCCCGTCCGCGCTGGTAACCTGCGTGGTCCGCAACCCCAGGGCCGTAACCACGCCTTCGATGGTCCCAATCTTGACGGAATCGCCCACGTCGAATTGCTGTTCGACCAAGATTGAGATTCCCGTGACTAAATCGCTGACGAAGCCCTGGGCACCCAGCCCTAAGGCTAGACTGAAGATCCCAGCACCAGCGATCAACGTGCCGACCGGGACGCCCAACGTGGAGAGCAGGGCGTAGACCCAGAAGAACAGAATCGTGTAGTGGAAAAGGTTCATGGTCAGCATACTGATGGTTTGGAGCCGGTTGCTGGTCTGGTCACGCGTGGACAGGTACTTGCGAAAGCTCCGACTTAGGATGGCCTTTCCAATCAGGTTAATTAGGAAAAACAGAACCGTCAGGGCCAGTAAGTTAAAGAACCGGGTGGTGACCAGGTGGAAGAAGGACTCCCAATTAAAAGATTTTACGTAATTTTGTAGCCACTTGCTCGACGTTGCCGTCGTGGTGACCAGTGTCTGGATCGTCACAAGACGAGCCCCCTTAAGCTAAAATAACGAACTTCCCCTAGTTTAGCAGATTTCGGCAGAGGCGCCCACCGTTGGCTGTGAAAATCCCGGGGATAAGTTGGGGTTTTAATTGCAGGTATGCGGTGAGAATGCTATTCTAATGGTAAGTAACCGAATACAAGGAGGGGTTGTCATGACCGGTGGACAAGTAGCGGGCCTAATTGCCGCAATCGCAGTACTCATTTTAGTGCTCTTCATTGGGATGTTCTTAATGAAACTAAACAAAACGTTGGGGGAGCTTAATCGCTCGATGAAGACGATGACCAGTGACGTGGATACGTTGAGTCATCAGACGGAAAACATCATGGCCAACGCCAATGAATTGCTCGAAGATGTGAACAAGAAGGTTGCCACGATTGATCCCGTGTTCCAGGCCGCCGCTGATTTAGGTGAGAGTGTCTCCGACTTGAATGCAGCGACCCGCAAGTTAACCGATCGCGTTAGTGATACGGCCAAGCAAACGGCGAAGACGTCCTTAGCGGCGCGGGTCGGCAAGACGGCCTTTGATCTCTATCGGAATCGCACGCACAAGGATAAGGACTAAGGATTTTCACGGAAGGGAAGTCATCAAAATGGCAAAACACAAATTATTAGCTGGTTTATTATTAGGTGGTGCGGCATACGCAGCCTACCATGCACTTGATTTGGAACAACGTGAAGCATTAAAAGACTCTGCCCGCGACCACGTCAACGCGTTTAAGGACCGGGCTGTCGACTACGCTTTCTATGCGGCCGACGCGTTAGATGATTTCAAGGAAAACTTGAATGAACATTTGGCGGATAAGGCGGGCGCCGATGATTATCAACCCGCAGACGTTGCCAGTGAAGAGCCAGTTGACGATGACATCGTGCTGAGTAGCGATGAAGTTGCCGACATGACGGCACCGGATGAGGTTTCCTCCGAAGCCTCCGCCGAGACCTCAGAATCAACCGTCGAAGTGCCAGTTGATGACCAACCGGCCAGTGACGAGAAGCCTGAAGCCTAGGGCATGCCGAAAGACCCCCGCTTAGACGGGGGTCTTTTTGCGAGGCGTGGCGCCTGATCAGTGGTGAACTTGCAGACGAGTTTTCAGTGAAAGTGGGTCTTACATTCATGAAAAAACGCACCGCCGATTGCTCGGCAGTGCGTCTATGTTCTGAATTAGCCCACGTAGGTTAACTCTTTTGATGTATGGGTGAATGGTAAGGACCTATCGGCGGTGACGTGGACACAGTCTTCAATCCGGACGCCCGCCACGCCAGGAATGTAGATACCGGGTTCGATGGAGAAGCACATACCGGGTTCCAACACCAGGTCGTTACCGGCCATGATGGATGGGAACTCGTGGTCACTCATGCCCATTCCGTGGCCTAGTCGGTGAATGAAGTAGTCACCATAGCCGGCCTTGGTGATGATGTCGCGGGCAATCTTATCGAGTTGCGCTGCGGTCATGCCGGGTTTTACAGCTGCCTGAGCAGTCAGTTGTGCTTCCAGACAAACGGCGTAGATTTCCTTTTCTTTGTCCGTTGGCGTGCCCAAAGCGACGGTCCGGGACGCGTCACTGATGTAGCCGTCGTAGACTGTTCCCAGGTCGAAGAGGACCAATTCGTTGTTGGCAAACTTGGTGTCGTTGGTGGCACCGTGCGGTTCAGCCGCGTGGGCCCCGGCTTGAACCAGGCTGCCGAAGGACATTTCCATGATGCCTTCCTTCATTAGAGCGTATTGGAGTTCGGCAACGGCGGATTGTTCCGTCTTGCCGGCCTTGACTGCGGCAAAGCCGTGTTCGAAGGCGAAGTCGTCCCATTTACCAGCGATCTCCAACTTCTTAATCTCGTCAGGGGTCTTGATCAACCGGGTATGGTCGATGAAGCTGGTGATGTCTAAATCGAAGTGGGGGTTGGTGAATTGCGCAGCTAACGCCTCCATCCGGGCAACGGGAAGTTGGCCCTTTTCGATGGCGATGTGGTTGGGCTCAACGTGGCGTTGCTTGATCTGGTCGCCAATCATGGCCCAAGGATCTTCGTGGTCCAGGTAACCGATGACCGGGTATTCCCAACCGGTCGCCTTGATGACTTCGACCTCAAGGGCGGGTGCGAAGATGAATGGTTCCTGGTCGGGGAAAACGACTAAGGCGAGGACCCGCTCAATCGGATCGCTGCCAAAACCAGTTAGGTATTGAATGGTTTTGGGATTGCTGAGATAGGTCAGGCTCGCGTGATTTTCGGCCGTCCAGTGTTGAATCTGTTCGAGTTTTGACATATAATCACCCCTTCAAATGATAGACATATTATAGCATAGTCGGACATGTGGCTTGAAAATTCCGTGAAATTAAGGTATTCTTTGATGTGAAAGCGTTTTCAATCTTGCGCAAGAAACTCAGGTTATGTATACTTGTTCAGGTCGTATGAAAACGAATGAAAACAACTTAAATCAGACAAGAAAGGGCTATCGCAATGGAAAAACAAACAGTTACGATTTACGATGTGGCACGTGAGGCTGCGGTCTCCATGGCCACCGTTTCGCGGGTAGTTAACGGGAATCCAAACGTTAAACCGGCTACGCGAAAGAAAGTTCTAGAAGTTATTGATCGCTTAGATTATCGGCCAAACGCCGTCGCACGGGGGTTAGCAAGTAAGAAGACCACCACGGTGGGGGTCATTATTCCGGACGTGACCAATGAATACTTCGCTTCATTAGCGCGAGGCATCGATGATATCGCGATGATGTACAAGTACAACATCATCCTAACCAACTCCGATGAAAATGGTGGGAAAGAAGTCCAGGTTCTGAACACCTTGATGGCCAAGCAGGTCGATGGGATCATTTTCATGGGGAACCGGATTACACCGGAACTACGTGAAGAATTCAAACGGTCCAAGGCGCCCATCGTGTTGGCCGGCTCCGTGGACGACGAAAAGTCCCAACCAAGCGTCAATATCGACTACGTAGCTGCCGTTGCGGAAGCCGTTAAGAATTTGATCGACCATGGTAACCAGAAGATTGCCTTCGTTTCGGGTCCCATGGATGAAGCCATCAACCACGATTACCGGTTGAAGGGCTACAAGAAGGCCTTGAAGGACGCCAATATCGCTTACGATGAAAAGCTGATTTTTGAGACCGACTACACCTACAAGGCGGGGCAAGCGCTGGAACCAGCCTTGACCGCTGCCGGGGCCACCGCTGCCTACGTGGGTGACGATGAACTGGCTGCCGGGGTCATGAACGGGTTGACGGATGCCAACGTGGCAGTTCCCGAAGACTTCGAAGTGATTACCAGTAACGATACCAAGTTGACGGAACTGGTTCGGCCGAAGATGAGCTCAATCACCCAACCTCTGTATGATATTGGTGCCGTGGCGATGCGGTTATTGACCAAGCTGATGAATAATGAAGCCGTCGATGAAAACACCGTGATTCTACCTTACGGGTTGATGAAACGGAGTTCGACGAAATAAAGAGGACGTCGGGGCACACCGCTACCGACGTTTTTTTGCGACCTATTTTTGATGCCGGCTGTTTGTGCAAAGTCAAAATCACAGCGTGTTATTTGTGACGAACTTAAGTTCACCTTAATCTTTTAGGAGAGTGCATGTGCTACAATAATAGGCAAAATAAGAGAGCGGGAGGTGACTTCTTGTGAGTGCCAATAGTCGAATGGAACGGTATCATTCAGCAGAATTGGATGCGGGGGACCGGCAACCGGCACCCCAGCAGCAACACCCCACGTATCAACGACGACCGGGCTTAGCCAAGTGGGTCGCTTTACTGGTCGCGGTCCTGACCCTGACCATTGGCCTGCGGTTGACCGCGTTCAACGCCAGCTACACGGCCGGCGTCGTGTCTCGGTCAGCAGTGGGTGAAAAGGTCATCAACCGGTTAAATAATGATTTAAGTGACCTGGGCATCACCGGAGACCCGGTGACGGCGAGCTTGGCTCAACCGTATCTGGCGCAGGGTATCAACCAACTTTACGGAAAAGCGACGACCAGTGTGGATGCGACCGAATTGGCGAACGCCATCAGCGCGCAGGCTAGCAGTATGGGGACGACAGCCAGTACCACGTTGACGACGGCTATGGCCAAGACGGCTCAGAAGCTGGTCAAACAGGCCTTTAACACCACGGCGATGCAGGCCGCGGCAGTGCGGCTCCAGCGAGCCATGAAGGTCAATCTGTGGGTGATGATTGGTGTTAGCCTACTCCTAGTGGTGACCTTGATCTATGCGGTGGGGATGCACCACTTTCTCGGCAGTCTGGGGCCAGGTCTAGCCCTGGGTGGGTTACTGGTCATCGTGATTGGCATTTTCGCATGGCTCTTAGGGGTTCCGCTGTTAACGGCGGGGACGACCGGAGCCGTCAATAGTGTCCTGACCACGATTGGTCACAGTAGCCTGGGGGTCGTTATTTTTGGCGGCGTGGCCGAGGTGGTCCTAGGGCTACTGGTTTTGTTGGGACACCGAACGTTTCGAAATAACTAATCGACAAAAAGCGTCTCACCGATGATCTTCGGTGAGGCGCTTTTTGACATTAGGGGTGTTGTTGCCGCCAGTTTACGTCGTTTAAGACGTCTTGAAGCGTAATTTTGCCCATCTGGGCTTCGGCAGCGGCCTGAATCTCGTCGTAATAATGCGTCAGGGTCGCCGGCATGACCGCCCCCACGGGACACTTCTGCGAGGTGTGGTGATCCACGTTGAGGAGTACCGGGCTGTCCGGTAAGCTATGATAAACGTCACGGAGGGTGATATCAGCGGGTTCACGGGCGAGTGCTAACTGAGTCGGCCCGTGG
>DXGJ01000030.1 GCA_019113985.1 Candidatus Levilactobacillus faecigallinarum | reverse complement strand
AGGGGACTTTTTAAAGAAAAAATCTAATCATAAAAACACGACCAACCGGGTGACATAACATCCCCAGTTGATCGTGTTTTTAGCATATTTTGATATTACACCTATTTACACGTTTCTTACTCGGCGGCGCGTAACACCAGCAACGACTAGCCTAGGCTTGCGACTTCCGCCCATCCCGCAACATCGCGGCGAAGATGAAGCCCACGATGGAAACGGCCAGGAACGTCAGGAAGACCGCTCGGTAGCCAGCCAGGTTAGCGGCCGCATTGCCCAGGTGCAGGTGACTCTGGGTGACCATCGCCAAAATCAAGGTGGCCACGGCGACCCCGGTCGACCCCAGAATTTGCCGCACCGTGGTAATCACCGCGGTCCCGTGTGAGATTAAGGTATCAGGTAACGAGTTTGCACCCAGGGTCACCGCCGGCATCATCACGAAGGCATTGCCGCCCTCAATCAGCGCCGCAATCAGAATCATGATGACCAGGGGTTGCTTACCACTGATAATCGCCAGTAGGAACCAGCCCAACACAATCATGCCCATCCCGGTCAGCATGGTTCCCTTGAACCCAATCTTATCGGCCAAACGCCCAGTCAACGGGTTCAAAAGGCTCAGGAGCACGGCCCCGGGAACCAGCGCCATTCCCGATGCGAACGGCGACAGCCCCAAAACCGTTTGGTAATACAACGGAAAGATGATGGTGACCACGATCAACGCAATGTACGAGGTCCCGGTCAACATCACGGCCAGGTCAAAGTTGAACGTCTTCAACACGCGCAAGTCCAACAACGGCGTTTCCAAGTGAAATTGCCGCCAAACGAAGAAGGCCACGGCCAGGATGCTAGCAACCAGCAGGGTGCCCATGCCGCCCCAGTTCACACCGGCCTTGCCAATCTGGTTGACCACGTAGAGAATCCCGATGAACCCCAGACTCCCAATCACGGATAGGTAATCCAGCCGCGAGGTCGCTTGGGGCATCACGTCCTTGATGGTTTTGATGGCCACCAGGAACACCACCGTGATAATCAGCATGAAGACTACGAAGAGTCCTTGCCAACTGGTATAACGCAGGACAATTCCCGAGATGATGGGCCCCACGGCCAACGCGGACCCCATGACCAACCCGGCGAAGCCCATGACCCCGCCCCGTTTATCCTCGGGTGTAATTCGCAGCATCACGGTTTGATAGGACGGGAACATGACTCCCACGGCCATGGCTTCCATCACCCGGCCCAGCATCATCACCGGAAAGCTAGGTGCTAAATAAATAATAAACGTGCCGACGTCGAACAGCGCCAACATACTGATGAACAGAACCGGAAAACGTAGGTTGTTCAACAACCACGGACTGACCGGCATCATGACCACCATCACCAGCATAAAGCCGGTGGTCAGCCATTGCACGGTCGATGCGGGGACCCCGAAGTACCGCATCAGCGTCGGGTACGCCGTCGATAACGATGATTGACTGATCGACATGGTAAACGTCCCCGCGAGTAGCGTCCAGATGAACGCCATGTGATTGTACGGCCGCCCCTGCAAATCGACTGCTTGATTCTCCATAATAGCCACTCCCTCATGCCAGTTTAGAAAAATTCTTAACTGGTTCCATGCTAGTCCTTTTTCCTTCATCTGTAAACACATCGGTCCCAGGCTGGGTAATCAAGTTACATCCGCGACCATCTCTGGTACAATGAAATTAATTAAGGGACTCAGTAACGTCCCAACTACATGAAAAGGAATTGAGGGCGAACCATGGATTTAGTCGCATATCTAGAAGACGAGATTAGCTTCCTGACCGAGCAGATGAAACAAGCCGAAACCGAGAAAAACAGTTCCATGCGGTTCCTCTGCGACTCCCGGATCGAAGAAGCCAAGCACATCCTCAAACAAGTTGATGAGGGTAAGATCACCAAGTTAAAGGCTTAAGACGCCACCGACCGTACATCTCCGGGTGTGCGGTCTTTTGTTCGGTCGTCCTCGAATTAACCGGGAAGGTCGCCGGAACGCGTATTTAGGTGTAAATTAGAGAAGTAAGCATTTATAAGGAGGAACCACGTTGATAACCATTAAATCACCACGTGAAATTGAAAAGATGGCCGAATCTGGCGCCGTTTTAGCCGGCGTCCACCAAGGATTGCGTAAAATCATCAAGCCCGGCATCTCAAGCTGGGAAATTGAAGAGTTCGCCAACAAGTACATCGAGGACCACGGCGCTCGCCCATCCGAAAAAGGCTTCGAGGGTTACAAGTACGCCACCTGCGTCAGCGTCAACGACGAAGTGGCCCACGCCATTCCCCGTAAGGGCTTGATCTTAAAGAACGGTGACGTGGTCAAGGTCGACATGACCGTCAACCTTGACGGCTTCGAAAGCGATTCCTGCTGGGCCTACGCCGTGGGCGATATCAGTCCCGAGGCGCAACGCCTGATGGACGTCACCCACAAAGCCCTCTACCTGGGTATCGACCAAGCCGTTGTGGGCAACCGCATCGGCGACATCGGCCACGCCATCCAGGACTACGTTGAAGTCCAGAACCACATGGGCGACGTCCGTGAGTTGATTGGTCACGGCATCGGCCCGACCATGCACGAACAACCCAACGTTCCCCACTACGGTGAAGCCGGTCACGGCCTACGTCTACGCGAAGGCATGACCATCACCATCGAACCCATGATCAACCTAGGCACTTGGGAAATCAAGTCCAAGCCGACCGCTGATAAGTCGTGGGAATACTACGTTTCTGCCGACGGCTCCCTGTCCTGCCAGTACGAACACACCTTGGTCATCACCAAGGATGGTCCCAAGATCCTGACGTCACAGGACCCCGAGTTCGACGCGAAATACCTGCTTTAGTCAGCAAGGAGGTGGCCGCATGGCCCTGACCAATCGCACCCCGGAGCGCACCGTGGCGCAACTCTTCGACCACATTGCGCCCCAATACGACCAGATGAACAGTCTTATCAGCCTGGGCACCCACCGGCTCTGGCGGCAACAAGTCATGGACCAGATGACGGTCCGCCCCGGCGACTTCGCCCTGGACCTGTGCTGCGGCACGGGTGACTGGACGATTGCCTTGGCCCGGGCGGCCGGTCCCCGCGGTCACGTGGTGGGTCTCGATCTGAGCCATGAAATGTTGGCCGTCGCGACCCAGAAGGTCCGGGCGGCTCACTTACAAAGCCAAATCGCGTTGCGGGCCGGCGATGCCATGCACCTCCCCTACCCCGACAACACGTTTGACGTGGTGACCATCGGCTTTGGCCTGCGCAACGTCCCCGACGCCCAACAGGTCTTGGCCGAAATGACCCGGGTGGTCAAGCCCGGTGGTCAGGTGGTCTGCCTGGAAACGTCGCAACCCACCAATCCCGTGGTTCGAATCGGCTGGCAGGCCTACTTCGGCCACGTGGTCCCGTTAATGGGCCGCGTGGTCGCGCACCACTATCAGGCCTACAACTACCTGCAGCGAACCACCCATCAATTTGTCTCCGCTCAACAACTGGCCGTGATGTTCACGGCCGCCGGGCTACAAGCCGTGCATTATCAAAAATTCAACCTTGGCGCCGCCGCGGTCCACTTCGGCCGCAAGCCGCGTCACTAAAGAAGACACCTCACCGCTTGACAATCATTGCCAAGCGGTGAGGTGTCTTTTTATTTATTGCTTATCAAGCTGGTTCAGCGTTCCCGCAATCAACGACAAGACCCGCTGGTTCCCGTTCAACCGAGCAAAGGCCTCGGCGTCGCGAAGCTCTTGACGAATCGGGCCCACCGGGTCCTGCCGGTGAAGCGCGTTTAAGGCCTTAAGATAGGTAATGCGCGCCAGGTAATAGGTCATATGATACCGCGAACAGATCTGAACACCGTAATCCAATAACTCATCGCTGCTAACAAAATCCGCCCGTTGGCTATAATACTCGGCGGTGTAATTTAAAATGTTCAACGCCCGCCAGATATTGTGCCGCTGGTTGAACTGCATGTTCCGAATCTCATTAGCAACCTTATTAAAAAAGAATTCGGCCCGGTCGGCATCCCCGGAGCGGTTGTAAGCAATCCCCATCCCCGTATAGGCCAGCGTTGAAAACATGGTCCGGTGGCCTTCGTCCAACCGGTTCAGAATCTGGGAGAAGTCGTAGAGAGCGTCGCCCAAGGTCCCATCCCCCAGGGCCGTTGCGTAGCCCCGCAGGAAGTAATACCGGAGCTGAAACGTGGTCGAGTCCTGGGTCGGCTCGCCCAGATTCCGCAACGCAAGTAGCACCGCCTGATAGCGTTCCTGCAACAGGTGATTCTCGGCGATTTCCAGCACGCTGGAGCGTTCCGAATCGTCCTCCTGGCTCACCGGAAAGAGGTCGTCTAGCGTCAGACAGAGCCGGTCACATAGCCGTAAGAGAATCTTAAGTGACGGGACCTTACCATTCCGCTCAAACTTACTCAGCGTGGCTTGGGTACAGATGCCCTGGGCCAGCTGGTCCTGGGAGAAGTGCATGCGTTTGCGGGTTTCAACGAAGATTTGCGTATTCATAAGCTAAACTTTTATCATTCCTTAAATGGTTTTGGGGGTGCGTTTTTGTTTATTATACACGCCAACCGTGATTAATACGATCCCAATCACGCTTTCGGCTGGCGGAGACGTAAGGGTTGCCGGCGACCACATACCGCAGTGGCCGGTTCTGCCAGCTGCCATCGCTGACCCCGACGCGGGCGGTGGCGTTAACTGCGGCCGGTATTCGGGTGGCTGTCGGCGTAATGGTCAGGTTCTGGGCGCCCAACATAGTCCGGTTCAGCGCCTTGGATTGCAGCCCTAAAGCCGCGGTCAACTTACCGGGCCCATTACTGATGTCGGGGTCCGGTTTGGGCCGGTGCTGGCGCATCAGGTTGATCCCTTGGTGGGGCTCCAGACCGCGAATCAGGATTCCTTGGGGCGTGCCGGCCGCTTGCGTCGCCACATCCAACATATAGTACCCCCGCAGAACATAGATATAAATGGTTCCCGGTGCGTCGTACAGGGCGGCGTTCGCCGCGGTGTAGCGGCCGTTAAAGGCGTGGGCCGCCGTATCCTTTTCGCCCAGATAGGCCTCGGTCTCAACAATCCAGCCGCTCAGGGTTCCGGCCGGGGTGGTGTAGATCAATTCGTGTCCCAGCAGGTCCCGGGCAATGTCTTCGGTAGGTCGACCCGTGTAGAAGTCGCCGAGTGTTGCCGTCATGGGCAACCGCCTCACTTTCATTTTTCTTTTTACCCGCCACGCTGGTAGAATAAAGACGGGAGATGAGTTTCTAATGACATTAAAACTTGAACGGATTTATACCAAACCCGCCGACCTTAGCGGTTACCGGATCTTAGTCGACCGCTTATGGCCCCGGGGCATCTCAAAGGTCAACGCCCACCTCGATAGTTGGGAGAAGGCTATGGGGCCCACGACGGAACTACGCAAGTGGTTCAACCACGACCCCGAGAAGTTTCCCGAGTTCCAGACACGGTACCGCGCGGAGATTCAGGCAAACCCCGCCCTGCCCGACTTCTTGACCCTGCTAAGCGACCAACTGGCCACCCAAGACGTGATTCTGCTCTTTGGTGCCAAGGATGAGACCCACAACCAGGCGGTCGTCCTCAAAGACTATCTACTGACAGCCCTTGCCGGTCGTGTGCCCGCCGAACGGTTGCAAGACTAAGGTCCTGTGTTCGGGCGACCATCGCATCGGCATGTTCCAGTGGCTGCTGATTGATGCCAATCGTGAAGCACCCGGCGAGCTTCGCCGCCCGCACGCCAGTCACGGTATCCTCAAAGGCCACGCAGTCTCGTGGGTCCTGATTGATCAGCTTAGCCGCCGCCAGATAAACGTCAGGTGCCGGCTTGCTCTGGGCCAGACTACCCGCGGGCACAATTTTGGTAAAGTAAGCATCCAACCCCAGATGATGGATCTCCGCTGGGGCGTTGGTCGAGGCCGACGCAAGTGCGATGGGGTAACCCGCCGACACCAATTCATCGAGAAAAGCCGTGATACCGGGTAACCGATTGGCCGGCGTAATCTCGGCGACAAACTGCCGGTACAGAGCGTTCTCGTGGTCGGTCATGGCCGTAAATTCGCTGGGTGACAACCGATCCTGTTGCTGCGCCGAGGCTAGAATCGTGGCCAATGACGCCTCACGACTCATCCCTGGTAAGATATCGCTCAGATGCGTGGTCCAGGGAATCTGGAGCTCAGCGGCAATTGCTCGCCAGGAAGCCAAGTGATATTGCCAGGAGTCGGCGATGACCCCGTGCAGGTCAAACAAAAAACCCGCCATGGTTCTCACTGACATGGTGACGCCCCCTTTCGTGTGCGTTAATGACATACTTCCATTATAGCACCAACGAAATGGTCGGCGACCCTAACCGTTCACATTGCGTGCCTCTGTTCGGTGACCACCATAAGCCCACCAACATAAAAAGCCCGAGAATATTCTCGAGCTTTTTGTGTACTTTTATCGAATCACGATAACGGACACATCGGACTTCTTGGTCAACCGTAGGCCAATGGCTCCCGGGTGACCGTGACTTGCGAAGTCGACGTCGGCCCCACAAACGATCAGGTCCGGCTGGAAATCGGGCACGATCTGCTGCAGAATCACGTCATCCACGTCGCCGCCCTCGCTCACGATGGAGCGCACGTTGGTGACCCCAAATTCGTGAGCCCGTTCGGCGTACGCCTTCACGATGTTCATCAGGTGTTCCCGCCGTTCGTGCAACTTAGCGGGCATCAAGGATTCATAAATGCTAATATCGTCGCTCTCCATAACGGACGCGATGCCGAGCTCGGCACCATAATCGCGGGCCATGGTCAACGCGAACCGAAAGGCCCGAGCGGTCGACGGCTTGTCATCCTCATCGATGGTAATCAAGATGCGATGGAAAAACAGTGGCCGGTAATTTTCATCTGTCATATCTAAACCCCTCCTGGAGTAGTTACTGGACTTCATTATAACAAGCCCTGGCATGAGTGCAACCCATCAAGGACCAGACCCACCCATTATTCTAACCGCTTAATCAATATATATCGTATCCGTTGGTCAAAGGAGCTATTTCCCACAAAAAGAGGCCAGGCACTAGGCCCAGCCTCCACTGATTTTCAACTTAATTAACGCGCGTGGTCGGGTGATAAAATCATCGGTCCACGAACCGCCCGCGGCAGTTCAACCGTAATCCGGCGCATAACCACCGGCTTGGGAACCACCACTGGGGCCACTGCCCGGTCTTTAGCCGTCAGCATGTGCCAGATGGAATGCAAAAGGAGCAAGCAGACCAGCATCAGCGGCAGACCCGCGATGACCGAGACCGTTTGAACGGTCTGGAAGCCCCCCACCATCACAATCCCGAAGGAGAAGAAGATGAAGACGACCACCCAGATCATCCGGTTCCAGCGACTTGGTTGTTCACCGTCGTCCAGATGTAAGCTGGTAAAGGACGACACGATGAAGGCCGATGACGAAATGGTCGTGGCCAAGAAGATGAAACATGAGATACAGTACAGCGCCAAGACAATCATCTTAAACGGCAGGGTACTGATGACCGTGGCAACCACGGCCGCTTGACCTTGCGTATTCAGGATGTGGACCAAGTTCACAGCTCCGGTCCGTTGGAGCCACAGGGAGTACCCACCGAAGATGGCGTAGAAACTCATGCACCCCAGTGCCCCATAGGTCAACATTCCAATCAGAACTTGCTTAATGGTCCGGCCCTTAGAGATCCGGGCGATAAACAGTCCCATAACGGGCATGTAGGACAACCACCAGCCCCAGTAGAAGATGGTCTCCTGCTGAGCCGTTGACGACCCACCATTAGGCAGCGTGTTCGTCGCCATTGAGACAAACTTCTGGGCCATCAATCCCAGACTGTTGGTTTCGGAATTCAAGATGTAGACCGTTGGCCCAATCACCAGGATTAAGGCTAACAAGCCCAGTGCGGTCCAGATGTGGGCGGCACTTAACCGATCAATTCCCCCGTTTAACCCGTGGAAAACGGTCACGGCAAATAAAATAAATAAGATAATAAAGAGCTCAATCTTTAACGCCAAGTTGTCTTGGACCCCGGTCAGCTGACTCAGGACCCGCGAGATAATTGGGATTTCCATCCCCACGGATGAGCCAACCCCACCCATGATCCCGAAGACCACCAAGAAGTCGACAACGTGCCGGGCAATCACCTTGCCGCGACTGTCGCCTTGTAGACTGGTAATCGCCGCACTCACCCGTTGCACTTTCCCGTGCTTAACGTACAGAACGTAGGCGATTGCGATGGTGGCTGGGGCGAACATCATCCAGGCCATCGGCCCCCAGTTAAACTGCCCATACATATGCGCAGCACCATAAGCGGCCGTGGAAAAGGGCTTTAACCCAAAGGCTGGGTGTTGCAGGTATCGCAACGGATCGACGATCGACAGCATCAAGATGCTGGCATCGATCGCCGTGGCGAAGACCATACTGCCCCACTGAAAACTACTGTAGTGGGGTTTGTCGTTGGCATCGCCCAACTTGACCTTACCAAACTTACCGAAAGCGAGATACATAAAGAATAGAAAGTTCACAACGTAGACCAACAGATACGCCCAAGACATCTGGGTATCGATCCAGTGAAGAATCGAACTCAGCGTCGTTTGTAGCCCGTTGCCCCCCATGATAAACATGACGGACGCCAGCACAAACAGCACGAAAGTTGGCACGAACACTAACTTATCGATATTTTTACGCTTTAAAATAGAAATCCTCCTCATTTGATTCCTGAAGGATGAACCTTCAGCGGACGTCACCACTCAGGATACACAAAAAGCGCCGAACACGGGTCGTCCCACTAGTCCAGCGCTAACCGGTGAATCACCACAATGGTGATCTTCCTGTGAAGCAATATCCACGTATTATTATACGCGGACAGATTAATTAGTAAAATCTTGCGGATGAATAAGAAATTTCTACTGAAAATAAACCGTTTTCACAGCCCATCATCATAGGAATCTAAGAATTTGATGAGATTTTTAGTTGTCCACAACTAACCACCCTAGTTGGTGGGAATTTGGGGCCATTGTTGCCGGGCTGCGGCGTCGCCATCCGGACCATTATCAATGGTCTTGATTACGCGCGCCGGATTGCCGGCAATTACCACGTTATCGCCAAAGGACTTGGTCACCACGGACCCAGCCCCGACGACCACGTTATTTCCCAGAGTGACTCCGGGTAGAATCGTGACCCGGCCGCCCAACCAGGCGTTGTCGCCGATTGTGATGGGGGCACCCATCTCAACGTCGGCGACCCGTGCCATGGCATTCAGCGGGTGAACTGGCGTGTAGAGGCCGATGTTGGGCCCGAAGTAGCAGTGGGCGCCAATCGTGATGGGACAGGTGTCCAGGAAGGTCATATCGTAGTTGCCATAGAAATGGTCACCGATATGAATGTTCCAGCCGTAGTCGAACTTGAACCCAGCCTCGACGAAGAAGTCGTCCCCGGTATCGGTGATCAGTTGGCGGTATCCCCCGTTCCGTTCGGCATTATCGTCCACCTGGTTCACGGCCCGTAGTTGCTTACGAACGGCTACCCGCCGGTCGATCAGTTCCTTATCAAACTGTTTATAAGGCTGACCCGCCGACATCTTTTCGCGTTCTGTTGCCATAAAATAAATCACTCCTCTTGGGGACAATCATACCACTCACGGACTGGAGATGATAAGGGCGCCGTCGATTTGGGCCAAGTGGAATGTGTCATGGTGGGCACGACATTGCCGCTTCCGGGGCGGTTCTGGCGGGCCGTGTCCGTGGTGGGCACGACTTAAAGCCAAGCAACCCACTTGTCTTTAAGCTCGACCTTTGTGTAAGCCGGGAAAATACCCCGACTAACACAAATTTCACCACTCTGGCCCACCAGAACCGCCCCTCCAGCTACAGTGATTATAACCAATCTGCTTGGTGTCAATTATTGGTTAGTTGGGTCAGGAAGAGATTGCGGCATGGTAGCGCTGTTGGTGACTAGATTTTCTGTTAAGTCTGAGATTAACCTGTCTAATTGGGAAACAGTAGCTATTAAAAAATACGATTGGCTCTTAAAATTTACGCCATAGGGGACAGTATCATCGGTGAAGCTAAAACAGGCGGAACGAATCTGTGGTAGTCAGTTATTTGATCAGCAACGACAAGCGTGGCCCCGAGACCGAGTCGTGCTCACCACGGACACGGTCCACCAGAAGCGGCAATGTATTCCCCCACAAAACAAAAAACCGCCAGTCAAAATGACCAGCGACTCCAGTGAATTTAAGCTTAATTTTCCGTGTCTGGACGAAGCATGTCGGGTTGCTCACGGAGAATCCAGGTGATGCCGTAAGCATCGACGATTTGCCCCATCTTGCCACCCTGACGTTGGGCGGTGAACGGACTAATGACTTTAACGTCCGACTTAACCAGCCGCTGATACAACGCGGTCAGTGCCTTAACACTGTCCGAGTCATCCTCATCCACGACAACCATTAATGAAATTAACGTTGATGACGTGGGCTGACCCATCAAGGCATCCGCACATTGGACATCGAGTCCCAGGAGTTGAAAGCCACCGCGCATGGTTAACCGGTCTAAGTCAACGGTCGGTTCAAGACCGTACTGTTCCGCTTCATCCGCCGTCGGACTGACGCGGTAAACGTTGGTTGCGCCGAAGACGCCCTTATAATAGGCGAGCGCCTCTTTAGCATTTTCAAATTCCAAATATGGAATCATTTTTGCTTGCATCGTGGATACCTCACTACTTTATTAATTGTCAGTTCATGACTGATGATCTTGCATGCCCGCATCCCGTAAAATATCCCGAATCGCGGCGACCGAACGGTCAATCGTTGCTTGACTCGCTGGTTGCGCTGCCGGTTTCGGCTTCGCGGGTGTGGTGTTCTGTGGCCGACTCGGCGTTGCCGTCTGGTGCGTCGCCGTGGTCGGTGCTGCCTCCCCTGCGGTCATTTGGTCCATCGTCTGGTTTAACAGGTGATCGACAAAGACGTTCCCCTGGTTCGTGGCATGACCCTTTGTCCAATTAAAGTTTAAATGGGTGAATTTCGGTAATAACCGGTCAACTTCCCGCCAGAGTTCCGCGTTCGCTAACGGTCCCGCACTGCGTTTCCAACCGCGGCGCTTCCAGCCAGCTAACCACCCTTGCGTGATGGCGTTCAACACGTACCGGGAGTCCAAAACGAACTGAATCGGCTTGGCCGCTTGGCCCAACTGATCCAATTCCTCTAGCGCCCGCAAAAACGCCATGATTTCCATGCGATTATTGCTGGCGCCCCACTCACCGGCGGAACCCGTGACTGCCCGTTCCGGCAACTCGATGCGGTACGCCCAAGCGGCCTTGTCGCTCTCGCGAACGTGGCCCCCGGCAACGTTCCCCGTATTCCGTGAGCCACCATCCGTATAGACGGTAATCTCAGCAGAAAACTTGGTTGCCGTAGTGGTTTCTTGTGAACGTGACGTCTTAGCCCCTGTTCGCCGGGAGGTTACCTGAGGCCCCGTCTGCATAAAGGCGCGCGCAGCCGCTTCAGTCGGGAAGCTCTTGTACTGAGCGCCCGGGAAACCGCTGACCTGCTGCTGTGTTTCCGGCCAAGTCCGATAGATTCCGGGGTGGTGCCCCTTACGAACCGCGTAATATTTTTGTGCCAATATGCCGCCTCACTTTCACCTAATCCTAGCTAGTTTACCATACTTTACCCGCACATCGACGAAATTGGGTATTACCAAATTCGTGAAGCCGTTACCATTGGGGCCAGCTTTGGTTAAGTTTCTTTCCGAAAATCTTTCGCCAATTTCACCTTAAAAAAGACTAATTTTGAGATTGAAATCATTTTCATAATTTGCGGATTATGCTAACCTAGTAATTAGAGATGTCTGTCCGTGGGTGGCGTAGCGTTACCTTGTTTAATTCTAAAGGGGGCCTTTATAATGAAAAATCCAATCCGTGCGTCTTTAATCACCGTCGAACAAGCTCAGGCCATGCTGAAAGATCAACACGACCAGTTGAGCGAACCATTTCCTATATTAGCACGCTCCGGTCAGTACATCTTACCAGACTATCGGTTGACGCGAAAACGTGAGGCCTTCAAGATCCGGCGTCATACCTTCTTGAAGAAGCACTTTCGTTCCTACGTTGCGTTTGACTCCGATAACGGTCAAACCCTCTGGAGCCATAATTTCCCTAGTTTATCCGAAGCCTGTTTCTGGCTGAACACCGGTCTGAAACCCAACGATACCGACTCGACCAGTTCCTATCAGGAATGGAAGACCGAGCACATCGATGAGATTGAAGCCCTGAAGGAACAACTTCGCGCACAACATCAAAATAAGAAGAAACCAGTCGCCGAAGAGAAAAAAGCCACTGTGGCGACCATCAAAAAAGCAAAACACACCAAGAAATAAGCGTTCGGGAGCCCTTCCGAGCGCTTTTTGTGTGCTCGTGACGTCGAAAACGGTTGCAATTCCATGATAAATTGCTTGTTAACCAGGCAATTTAGTTGGCCGTTTCAATTTGCCACATTTCACCCACCATTAATACGGTAATAAACTTAATATCCTAAAATGTCGCAATTCCCATCGATTCCGTTAGGCTAGCGGGTAATTAACCCCTTTCAAGATATGCCTTCTATATGACAAATGTTACAGAATATTTCAATTACACGTAGTTTTGAAGCACGAGCTTAAAATTCGTGATACTGAACGGTAACACGCAGCCGGTAAACTCTGGTTTGTTGCTTGAGCGAGTAATCGCCGCAATGATTTGTTTCTGAGACCGACCGATATCAACCAACTATAGGAGTGTATATTTTGAAAAAATTAGTTACGAGTATCATGGCAACGACCGCTGCAGCCTTAGGCCTGTTCTTCGCGGGTTCCATCAACGCAAGTGCTGCGACCACTTACACCGTTAAAGCCGGTGACTCAGTTTGGGCTATCTCCCAAAAGTACAACTCAACCATCAACGCTATCGAAAAGGCCAACAACATCCAGGGCCACTTGATCTTACCAGGTCAACAATTAAACATTCCGGATGCAACCACGGCAACGTCAACGCAAGCAACTGCTACGACGACTTACCAACAACCAGCCGCACAATCTACGCAACAACAAACGTCAACGTACACCCAACCAGCTACGACGACGCAACAAGCTGCAACCACTAACAACACTACTTCGACGACTTCTTCAAGTTCCAGCTACACGGGTAGCAACATGAAGAGCTACGTTCTTAGCCAAATGTCTTCCCGGACTGGTGTTTCTGCTTCGACTTGGAACGCCATCATCCAACGTGAATCCAACTGGCAAGCATCCGTTCGGAACTCAACTTCCGGCGCTTACGGTTTATTCCAAAACATGCACATCAGTGGCGGTTCCGTTGAAGATCAAGTGAACGCTGCCGTTAGCCTGTACAAGGCCCAAGGTATGCAAGCCTGGTCTTTAGGTTAAGCTAAACTGAATTTACCTTTCAAACCATCGACTACCGGTCGGTGGTTTTTTTGTGGTTTGGCAAGTGCCAATACCACAACTTTTTTGTCGCTGGTGCCCGCTCTGCTCCGCCGAGTATTGTCACCGTAGTGGGCACGATTCTCAAGCCAAGCAACCCACTTGTCTCGAGAACTCGGCCTTGTTGTAAAGCGACAAAGGACGTCCCTTAACAACAATTTCACCACGGTGCCAAAGTCGGCTCCACGTCGCTATGACTGCGGAAACTGCTAACGAAAGTCCATTGACTGGTTACATTCACGTTCCAGCCGAACATTGTCGGCAATTGACATACTGGTTCGCGTAACTGGTACTTGGTCACATGAGAGCACAATACCACTAGTCCACGGCTATCTCTGCGGGACTGATGCGGATTGACGCTCGACAGGTGACAGCGATTTTGAACAATCACCGAAATCATCTAATACGTAATTATCTATAGACGGCAGACAAATTGGTGGGCCATAGAATAGCACATGTAGCCCTTACTCACAACATTAGCGCAGTGGAGCCGGTTTGTGGCACCATGGTGTCGTTGGTGTTAGCCAGCGTTCCTCAGCTGGGTTACACCAAGGCCGAGCTCCGGAGATGCGCGTGGTTTTCGCGTAGCTTCGGAGTCGTGCCCACTACGGTGCCGCGGTACCGGCGGAACGGAGCGACTGGCAGCGGCCAATAGTATTAGTTCATCAACAACAAAAAAGCAGGTTCCCATCTGTCCAGGAAACCTGCCTTCAAATTCAATTCATTTAGTCTAAGTTCAAGTGAACCTGCTTGGGGTCGGTCTTGACCGTTACGCGGCCGTGGTGGATTGAGTAGAGGACTTCGGCCCGCGTGTTTAACGCGTTGTAGAAGTTATCACTGTTCATGATAACCAGGTTAGCCGGCTTGCCCTCGGCAATCCCATAATGGTCGGTCACGTGCATGGCTTTGGCACCGTGCGTGGTCACGAACTGATACGAGTTCAAGATGTCGTCGTAGCCCATCATCTGGGTCACGTGGATCCCGGTATGTAAGGCGTCCAACATGTTACCGTCACCCATTGGGTACCACGGATCCTTGATGTCATCTTCCCCGAAGGCCACGTTAATCCCATTTTCGTTCAATTCCTTGACCCGGGTCAACCCCCGCCGCTTGGGGTAAGTGTCGAACCGGCCGCCCAAGTGGGTGTTGATCAACGGATTCGAAATCATATTGATGTTGGCCATCTTCAACAACCGCATCAACTTGTAGGCGTAGGCGTTGTTGTACGAGCCCATCGCCGTAGTGTGACTGGCGGTTACCTTGTCGCCCATTCCTGTCTCGTAAGCCAGGGTCGCTAAGGTCTCCAGACCCCGGGAAGCTGGGTCATCAATTTCGTCACAGTGCGCGTCGACCAGCTTGCCGTACTTCTCGGCAATGCCCACCGCGTAGTGTAAGGATTCAACGCTGTATTCACGGGTGAATTCAAAATGCGGAATGGCCCCGATAGCATCCACACCCAACTTAGCCGCCTGTTCGATCAATTCCTTACCGTGGGGGAACGATAGAATCCCCTCTTGTGGGAACGCCACTAATTGAAGTTCGATGAAATCTTTGACTTCGTCGCGCACTTCGATTAAAGCCTTCAGCGCAGTTAGGTTCGGGTCGGTCACATCCACGTGGGACCGCACGAATTGAATCCCGTGGCTGGCTTGTAAGGCCAATGCCTTATGGGCCCGCGCCTTCACGTCCTCGTGACTCAGGGTCTTCTTCCGTTCACCCCAGATACGAATCCCGTCAAACAAGGTCCCGGACTGGTTCCATTCCGGATCACCAGCCGTCATGGTACTGTCCAAGTGAACGTGTGGGTCAACGAATGGTGGTAAGACTAACTTACCGGTCGCATCGATGACCTCTTCATCATCTTTGGGGGTCAAGTGTGCGGCAATCGCCGTGAACTTGCCATCCTCAATTCGAATATCCTGTGGTTGCTTGGCATTTTCGATGAATCCTTGCTGAATTAACATGCGCCAATAATACCTCCCGTAATATTTTTAATCAACGCCCGGGTTTCAGTAAAATCCGGTAACCGTTCGACCGAACCACAGCAGCAGACCGTCCATCACCGCACCCAGCAGGGCGACCCAAAAGGCCACCACCAGCCAGACGATGCGCCAACCCGTTTGCCGGCGGAACGTTCGCACGATTCCAATTAAGCTTATCACAGATAGGACCAGCCCGAGCGATAAAGTTGCTGGTTCGGACGGAATTATCCGGTAGGCCCAGCTGGTCGCTCCCTGTAATGCGTAGGCTCCGGCTAGAATACCCACTAGTCCCCAGGCGACGCCCCGCCACTTTTCTGATGTCATTTTCCCCACTCACTTTCCAAATCAACCCAGGCGTGTGGGTCGTATTTTCGGATTAACCATGCTATTCTTGTTACTACATGACCACGGGGCCACAGCGAACTGTCCCCGCGGAACTTACTATTCGGAGGTTGGTACCATGACAAATACGTTTCCGCAAGCCCTCACCATTGCTGGGTCCGATAGCGATGGCAGTGCCGGCATGCAAGCCGACTTACATACCTTTTTCTCCCGGGGCGTCTACGGGGCATCCGTCATCACCGCGTGTGTTGCGGGCAACTCCTATGGCATTCACGCCAGCGTGCCCATGCCGACCGACTTCATCGACCAGGAATTCGCCGACCTCGCCGACGACTACCACATCCGGGCGTCTAAGACCGGCATGTTAGCCGATTCCGAGTTGATCAACAACGTGGTCCGCAACTACCAGAAGGCCGACTTCGGGCCCCTGGTGGTCGACCCGGTCATCATGACCAAGCACGGCAACCAGTTGCTCGAAGAGAGTGCCTTTGAGACCCTTCGGACCAAGCTGCTACCGTTAGCCACCGTGTTAACGCCCAACTTCTTCGAGGTCGAGAAAATCGCCGAGATGTCAATTAAAACGGATGCCGACATGGTCACCGCCGCCCACAAGATGCAAGCAATGGGCGCCAAAAACATCGTGGCCAAGGGCAGTCACGCTCTCACCGATCAGACCACGGTCCGCGACTTTATCTTGTTGGAATCCGGCGAGGAGTTCTGGCTCAGTCAGCCCTACCACGCCACCGACCGGGTCAACGGTACGGGCGATTCGTTGTCGGCCTGCATCACCGCCGAAATCGCCAAAGGGACACCGATGAAACGGGCCATCACGATCGCCAAGGCCTTCGTCAATACGGCCATCGGACAACCCATCGAAGTCGGCCACAAGTTCGGTCCCATTAACCATTGGGCCGCACAAAACCGCGACTACGACGACATCAATGCCTAACAACGCTTCAAGGGGGTGGCCAAGTGCCACCCTTTTTGTTTACCAGCGATCCGGTCGCCAGGTCCGGCCATCGACTTCCCCCTGCAACTGGTCATGACGCTGCGCCTGTTCTCGAACCACCTGGTCCAAGGCCAGCCAGAAGGCCCGGTCCGTGAACTGGGGTTGTTGCGCAGCCAACGTCTGTAATTGTTGGTGTAACCATTCTTGGTCAGTCATCTTCGGTCTCCTTAATCATGGCTAAGGTGTCGGCCAACTCCTCGAGCGCGTCGCGTTGTTGGTCAAAAGTCGTCGTTATCAACTCGCCGGTCGGCCGCTGGGCCGCTGGCAACTGTTGCACCATCTCTGGGAGTCGTTGGGCGAACCAAGCCTGTCGGTTAGCCAGGGTATCCGGCTGTGTCTGGGTCAGGTAACGTTGATAGTCGATGACCAGCTGTAGCTTCTGCGGTTCCGTCAGGTAACTGAATTGGTGGACCGCAAAGGTGGGAAGCCAAGTCATCTTGGCTCGCTGAGCGACCGCGGCCAGTGGGGCTAACGCGGCATCCAGGGTCAGGCCCTCGGCCCCGCCGCGCTGAAAGGCCTTAGCTGGCATCCCCGTGGTCACCACGACGCCCACTTCCTTCCCAGCCAGGGGGTAGCGGTGATCACCATAAACAAAAGTTCTGGTCAAAACGGTGTCCTCCCACTGCTTGAGACTGGCTGGGGCGGCGTACCAATACAGCGGAAATTGCAAAATAATTCGGTCGGCCTGACGTAATTGGGCCTGCTCACGGGCGACATCCAACGCCGGTTGGGCATCCAGGTGCTCCCAGATAACGCCAGTCTTGGGCAAGCTGGCTTTGAAAAACTGTTGACTGGTCGAATCCGCCAGCTGGGGATGGGCGACCAAAACGCGTGTGGTCATAAACGGCAACTCCCTTTCATTTTTTATTTTACTGTAGCACATTTGGGCAAAAAAAAGCCCGTTAGCGGATGCCTAACGGGTGAACTTTTAACTTAAACGACGATTAGAATCTTCGGGCATGCGCCGACGGGTCGCCAGGTGCTTGCTCTTCTTCCGAAAAGCTTCCCGGTTATTAAGGTAATATTGCCCCGCAGCGGCCAACCCAATAATCACTAGAATAATCAAAACAGCAGTCATCTGTAATCCCCCCTGTGCATTTAGGTTACAATTACATTATCTTAATGTTACAGGAATATTGCAAGGGGATAGCTTAAAATAATTCAAAAATCTTTAAATAATGGCATCAAACCGCTTAACGACTGGTGTCCTTCTCAGACTGACTGACCGAAGAGCTTGCTCGCTTGCTGCTCTCCTTCTTTTCTTGGTGTTTCTTTTGCGTCTTTTTGACCTGGTCTGAGACTTGGTCGGTGGGACTCACGTGTTGCTTGCCGGAGAGGTTCGAGACCGGATAGGCGATAAACAACACAACCGCCGCAATAATCAGATACTTGATGTTCTGCTTGCGCTCACCCAGGGCCTGAGTAATCTGGAAAAAGTAATAGATCAACGTGATGGCGGCGAAAAAAACCACGATTTCGGCACCGATATGAATAAAAGTCACAGGAAGCTCCTCCTTAGGGATGATGTTGAAACGTATCAACGGCGGATTTGCGATAACGCGCCGATAAACCCTCGTTTACCGTTCCCGATAACCCGTCGTCAACTGCGCTGACGTCTTCGTTGCTAATAGGACTACTGTACCCAATGCGGCCCAGAACGTCAACTTTCCCCGGGCAACGCGCAATTGACACGGCGCGAGCGCTTCTCTATAATAAAGAGGTTGTTTCACAACTTATGTCGCAATAGCTCAGCTGGATAGAGCAACGGTCTTCTAAACCGTAGGTCGAGGGTTCGAATCTCTCTTGCGACACTCGAAAAAAGGACCCGGGGAACTTTTTCCTCGGGTCCTTTTTAGCTACCTATTTCAAATGCGTTGCGAAGGTCTTAACATTTTCCTGCATGAAACGTTCTTTCGGAATCCCCATCCCATCATCGTCGTCGGGATAGATTGAGTTAAAAACCATGTTCCCATAGTTGATTAAGATGAAGTTTGAGGCCTCTTCCGCGACATCCACGTCCGCCCGAATCTCACCGGTCTGAACCATACGATGGAACGAATCCAACAACCGGTCCCGTAACCGCATCGGCAGACGTTTGACCGCCTGACTAATCTCGGGGAACAGGTACGCCTCCCGCAGGCCCAGAAGCACGATGGGCTTATGAGCTTGCACAAAGTCTACATATAATCGCGCAATCTTTCCCAGATCCACCTCAATGTCTCCCGTTGCCTCAAAGTCGGCGTCAATCTGATCGATGTCCTTTAAATAAGTGTTGACCAATTCCTGTAAGATACTGTGCTTGTCCTGATAGTGTCGAAAGACCGTACTTTCATTGATACCAGCCGCGGCCGCAATCTTCCGCGTCGTTGCGCCCTGGTAACCGGATTCTAGGACTAATGTCGAAAACGCCGCAAGGATTCGCTCATCTGTGGTCTGTTTACTTGCCATGTCCACCGTGCCCTTTCCTTGATCGTCTACTTGGCTAAATTGTACCATAGGTGGCCCCATGACCTACACGAATACGCTTTCAACCCGAAGGAGTGCCCTTTTAGGGCTGCTTTTGTTATAATTTACACAAAGATATTTAAAAGGGGTGTGGTGTCATGAAATTAACCAATTATAAACGGCTCTGGGGGGTCCTGACAGCCGGCATTGTTGCACTAATCTGTCAGTTTGCCCTGGGTCAGCAGCACTTAGCCGCCTTACTGGTCACCATTGCTGGGGCATTGATTGCCCTGCTGATGTTTGTTGACATGGTCAAAACGTTGCGTTCCGGTAAGTTTGGGGTCGACCTTCTGGCAATCACCGCGGTCATCGCCACCCTGATTGTGGGCGAATACTGGGCTGCGCTCATCGTGCTCCTAATGCTGACCGGGGGCGACGCTTTGGAAGACTTCGCTGCTCACCGGGCAAACTCTGAACTCCAAAGTCTGTTAGCCAATTCGCCCCAGCAGGCCCACCTGTTGCAGGGTGACGCCGTGACCGCCATCCCCATCGATGACGTCCAGGTTGGCCAACGGCTTCTGGTTAAGCCCGGGGAGGCCATTCCGGTCGACGGCACCATCCTGACTGGTAGTACCACCGTTGACGAGTCTTCCCTAACCGGTGAGTCACGCCCCGTCGACAAGGTCCCAGACGATAGCGTCATGTCTGGCGCCGTCAACGGCAGCACGGCCATTCAGATTCGGGCCGACCAGACCGCGGCCAACAGTCAGTACCAAAACATCGTGCGGCTGGTCAAGCAGGCCGAGAACCAACCCGCCCACTTCGTGCGGATGGCCGACCGTTACGCCGTGCCGTTTACCCTGGTAGCCTACGTGATTGCTGGTCTGGCCTGGTGGCTCTCGGGAGATCCGGTTCGGGTCGCCCAAGTCCTGGTGGTCGCTTCGCCCTGCCCGCTGATTCTAGCAGCGCCAATCGCGCTGGTCTCCGGCATGAGCCGGTCTAGTCGAAACGGCATTATCGTCAAGACGGGAACCACCCTGGAAAAACTCGCCAAGGTTCAGAGCTTCGCCTTTGATAAGACCGGAACCATCACCCAGGGACAATTGGTGGTCGACCAGGTCCTGCCGCAACCCGGAACCACCCAGGAACGGTTACTCCAACTTGCCGCCAGTGCAGAACAACAATCGAACCACGTCCTGGCCCGCTCACTGCTCGCCGCCAATGACACCCCCGTATTAACCGCTACCCAGGTCGAAGAAACCACGGCGGCCGGGGTTCAAGCCCTGATTGATGGGGAACCGGTGCGCGCCGGCAAGCTGGAATTCGTCACGGACCAACCCATCACCAAAGTCGACCAAACCGCGGTTTACGTGTCCGCCGCTGGGACTTACCTAGGGTGTGTCACCTTTACCGACCGGCTACGACCGGAAGCCGCCCAGACCATGACAACGTTACATCAGCTGGGCATCGAACACCTCCTGATGATTTCCGGCGATCGGCAGCCCATTGCCCAGCAGATTGCCCAGGAGGTCGGCATCGACCGGGTACACGCCGAATGTTTGCCAGCCGACAAGATTACCGTCCTCAAGCAACTTCCCGCCGACCAACGCCCCGTTGCGATGGTGGGTGACGGGGTCAACGACGCGCCGTCTCTGGTCGCTGCCGACGTGGGCATCGCCATGGGCGCTCACGGCGCTACGGCCGCCAGCGAATCCGCTGACGCCGTGGTCCTCAAGGACGACCTGACCCGGGTCAGCACCGCCGTTAAAATTTCCCGCGATACCATGCGCATCGCCCGCCAGGCCGTCCTGATTGGGATTGCCATCTGTACGGGCCTGATGGTCATCGCTAGCTTTGGGGTCATCCCCGCCATTATCGGCGCCCTCTTCCAAGAGGCCGTCGACACCATCACGATTCTCTACGCCTTACGGGCCCGGACCGACCGTTAACCGTCCATAAATCAGCAAAAATCCCCAACCACCTTCGGCGAACTGCGAGTGGTTGGGGATTTTTTGTTTGTAAGTGAACTTTACCAAACCTAAGCTTCCGGTGATACCGTATCGCGGGCCTTCATGACCTGATGGCGGTACAGTCCCCAGCCAAGTAAGGCCGTCAAGACATCGGCCACCGCCTGTGACCAGATGATGCCGGTGTAGCCGAACAGGAGACTCCCCACCACGATAGCGATTGTGAAGATAATCCCCTGACGTGAAATCGACATCAGTAAGGCGTTCAAGGCCTTGGCCGTCGACTGGAAAACCGTGGTGTACACCAGGATTGCGCCGGCAAACGGCGTGGTCAACAGGAGGATGCGCAAAATCTGTGACCCGTACTTGATAACTGCCGGATTCTTCAAGAATAGCGCGACAATCCACGGTGAGACGATAATCATCAGCGTCGCCATGACCAGCGACCAGACTACCTCGACCAATAAGTCGAAACGGATAATCTTACGTAAACGCTCATGATTTTCGGCCCCGTAGTTGTACCCAATCAGGGGTTGGGCGCCGAAGGCAAACCCGACCATGATGGCGTTGACCACCTGGGAGACCTTGGTGGCGATGCCCAGAGCGGCCACCCGGTCGGCCCCGTAACGGGCTAGATAGTTATTAAATAATGCGGTCTGATAGCTGATCATCAGGTTGGTAATGGAGGCCGGAATCCCGATGACCAGGACCTGCCAAATATCCGTCCAGGCGATGCGGACCTCGTGCCAGTTCACGTTGATGACTTTGCAACGTTTGCGGACGTAGTAGACCAGAATGATGTCGGTCAACGTATAGCCAATCAGGTTGGCCAACGCCGCCCCGGCGGCCCCCATGTGAAAGCCTAGAATAAACAGCGGGTCACAGATGATGTTCACCAGGATGCCACCGACGGTCCCGAACATGTTCTCCTTGGCTCGCCCCTCGGTGCGCATCAGGTTCCCAGGGACGATGGAAATCGTCACCAGGGCCGCGCCGATGTTAAAGATACGGTAAAATTGGGCGGCGTATGCGTAGGTGGCCGGCGTGGCCCCCAGCGCCGTCAAGATTGGCCGTTCAAAGATCAACATCAGAACGGCGAGTACGATGCTACTGAAGATGCCCCCGTAGAAGCACCAACTACTGACGCGCCGGGCCAGAGCCGTCTGCTGCTGACCCAGGAGCCGGGATACGTAGGCACTGCCGCCTAGACCAAAGACGTCGCCCAAGGCAATCATCAGGTTAAACAGTGGTGTACACAGGGCCACGCCCGCGACCAACGCGGTGTTTTGGGTCATCGAGACAAAAAAGGTGTCCGCTAAATTATAAATCATGCTGGCCAACATGCTCAAAACAACGGGCATGGCCAACTTAAAGTAGGCCTGCCGAATCGGCGCCCGTTCAAATAAGTCTTCCAAAAAACATCCCTCAGTTACTATGGTTAGATTGCATCCAGTATCCAGACCAAACCAAACGCGGTTAGCAGACAGTCCTCACCGGGTGTGACACACTGTTTGTTAGTATACGCCCACCCACTGAGCCCTTCATAGCACCAATTTTTTAGGTTAGGACAAACTTTAAACCAACCAGGCGCGGCTTATCCCCATTTCACCAGCTAAAATTTCCCATGAAAAAAGCCACCACCCGAGGGTGATGGCTTTTAAGGCTATAGGCTAATGTAAATTAGTCAACAACCGTAACGTTAGCAGCTTGTGGGCCACGATCGCCTTGTTCTACGTCAAGGGATACATGTTGGCCTTCTTCAAGCGTCTTGAAACCTTCACTGTTGATAGCAGAGAAGTGAACGAACACGTCTGAGCCGTTTTCAAGAGTAATGAAGCCGTAACCTTTATCAGCGTTGAACCATTTAACAGTACCTTGTTCCATAAGAATGAAACCTCCGTGTGCGCATAGCGCAATATAATATTTGCATTTGAAAGCTGGGGTAAAAAGGAGCCATTCTTATAAGAACGTCGAGCCTTTAAAACTTCCGAACCATAAATACATTAACAATAGGATAACAGGTATTGCCGAGAATAGCAAATGGGAAAGCTCAATTTTCGCAAGGAATTTTTTCAGTCGACGGAAAGATTTGCCGCTAACCAGTCATGGGCCGCTAATACTTCCCCCGGCGTCAGGTTATGCGTGCCACCGGTGATGGTCACCGTAGTCTGCGCACCACGAGCCGTAAAGACCGCCGCCATCTGACGAATGGCTGCTGCCTGAACAAACGGATCGCGTTGCCCACCGGACAGCCAAATTTTTCGGCCGTGGAGGTCTTGATCGTAGGTCCCCGGCAACGTAACCGGATGCAAAAGAACGGCTAATCGACCAGGAAAAAGGCCGTGTTGAAGCCCATAGCTACCCATCGCCGCACCATTCGAATAACCCACCACGATCAGCTTGTCGCTGTCCCAGCGGTGGGCCGCACAAACTTGCCGGACCTGGTCTCGAATCCAGGTTGCTTCCGTCATCAAGTGTTGTGGCGTAGCCGGAGCTGCGACGGTCTGGCGAAAGTATTGCCGCTGTTGACCGGTTCCCACCCGTCCCGCAACCGTTATCAGGGGGCTCTGGGGCACTAGCCGACGACCAAATGTTAAGATTTCGCGGTTGGTGCCCCCCGTTCCCTGCAGCAACAGGACTGGTGGCGCTGTATTGGCGCCCGGCATAGTTTCGACTAACGCCGTCATTTCTGGTCGCCCCCTAACGCTGGACCACGATTTCGATTTGCCCCTTCTGTGGCGCAAAATTTAGCCCGTAACAGGTCTCCGTTAGTATCTTCCCGTACTCGTCCAAGACATCGCTGGGTAGCGGCGTATGCGCGTGTAAGCGGGCAATTAGGTCATCAGCGCTCGCGATGTCCGTTAACGTGACGAACAGGAGGGCGTCGTTGATTAAATCATGCAATAAATCCGTCAGGAGCCCGTTGGGTTTGCCGGCCGGATCCGTGATCACGATTTCCGGACTCGCAACGGGTTGATGATTGACAGTAACGGTTTTTAAAACATCGAAAATAGTTGACATAATATGCTTCCCCCTATTCAGTTGCAGTAGCCTGAGCCTCGGCCCAGCGTTTCATCATCTTTTCTTGGACCTTCGGTAGTGGCCGCTGGGCGATATCCGCCACCGGGACCCACTCGCCGGGGTAAAAGGTCAGTGACGGCACCGTTTTGAGGGTCGCCACCAGGAGCTTGACCCGCCACCGCTGATGGGTGTAGGTGTGACTCACGGCCGGGCCACCCACCGGCTTCAGGTCAAGGGGCAACTGGTACTCGGTTGCCCAGCGGTCCGTTAGCGTCGCTAGGTCCGTGGCTAATGTTGCCTTGGTAGTCGCTTCCGCGTCCCGCAGGTCATCCTGGCGTACCAGCGGATAGGTCCAGTACCCCGTCAACATTTCTTGGTGGGTGCGTTGCACCATCAAGACGCCCGCCGGCGATTGGATAATCAAGCCGTAATAGGGCATTAGTTTCGGTCGGGGGGCCTTGGTCTTCACCGGAAAGTCGGCCACCCGATTCTCCCGCAAGGAGGCGTCGAACGCCCGCACAGGAGAGTGCTCCGGGTCGGAATTCTTCGCGGTCATGTAGCTCGACCCCAGGTCCATGATGGCCTGGTTGAAGGCCCCCGGCCGGTCCGGATCAACAATCGGCTGAATGATGTCGGTGAATAACTGCCGGGTCTTGGGTTGCGCGATATCAGCGTCAATCAAGAGTAACCGGGAGAATACCCGAAAGGCATTCCCGTCGACCGCTGGGACCACCTGGCCAAAGGCAATGCTGGCAATGGCACAGGCAGTATACGGTCCCACGCCGGAAAGGTCGCTTAACCCCGCCGCCGTTTGCGGCCACTTCCCTTGGTAGTCCGTCACGATTTGACGGGCCGCCTTCTGTAAGTTACGGGCACGTGAATAGTATCCCAGCCCTTGCCAGGCCTTCAGGAGGTCGGGTTCTGCAGCCTGCGCGAGGTCGTCGACCGTGGGAAAGGCCGCCATAAAGCGTTGATAATAGGGAATCACTGTGTTGACCTGCGTCTGTTGCAGCATCACCTCACTGACCCACACGTGGTACGGATCATGATCTCGCCGCCAGGGTAGGTCGCGTCCCGCGCGATCGTACCAGGCGAGAAGCGTTTGCCGGAACGCCTGGATTGTTGTCGCCGACCATTCTTCCATATAATGGTGCCTCCCGTTATCATTTTCTCAATTTTAGCGAATTCCCGGTCGAATCACAAGCCATTGCCGCTAACTGGGGCTTGACGCCGCCCCGCCGCTCACCTATCATCAGGAAAGAACGAACGGAGGGGTAAACGTGAAACGTTGGATGATCTTACTGGCGGTGGTGTTAGGGGCAAGCCTCGCGGGGTGTACCGCGCCCACGACCACCAAAACGACGAGTGATAATAAAGGGGTCATGACCAAGAATCAGGTGCTTAACCTGGCGACGACCAGCTCCCTGACCACCCTCGATACCGACCGCATGACCACCTTTGGCCGCCTCAACAACACGATTGAGGGTCTCTACCAAGCTAACCAAGACGGCCAGGCCCAGTTAGCGCTGGCTAAGAGCGTCAAGGTCAACCCGGATAAAACGACCTATACGTTTACCCTTTGGAAGGATTCCTACTGGAGTAATGGTGACCTGATTACGGCCCACGACTTCGTGTATGCCTGGCGGCGCGCTTTAGATCCGCGCACCAAGGCCACGGACGCTGACCTCTTTCGGGGCATCCACCATGCGCGCGAGATTCTCAGCGGAAATTTACCCGCCAAGGCGTTAGGGGTGCAGGCTCAGGGGAACTTTAAACTCATCGTGCACCTGGATCACCCCATGGCGGAGCTCCCACAACGGTTGGCCTACCCCCTGTTTGGCCCGCAAAACGAACGGGTCGCTAAGCGCTTCGGTGCAAAATACGCGACCAAACCGGAATACCAGGTCTACGCCGGCCCATTCATGGTCAGCAGTAAGGGCAACACCGCCAAGCATTGGCACATGGTCCCGAACCCCCATTACTGGGACCGTAAACACGTCTACCTCAAGCGGATTAACGTGACCCTCTACACCAGCCAAAAGCAGGCGTGGGACGCCTACCGGCAAGGCAAGCTCGACGAGGTTCGCTTATTGACCAAGAATAATATCCAGCACTACGAGCATCAGGACGGTTACACGGCCCGGCCATACTCACGGATGGTCATTATCAGCTACCGCCACCAGACCACTGTCACGGCGGCCGACCAGGTCCTCGCACAGAAGCAGGCCCGTCTCGCCATCTCTCACGCCATCGACCGTAAGCGATTCGGCCAGAAGACTTATGGCAATACTTCACTACCGGCACAGGGCATCGTCCCGGCCGGTCTCAGTCGGGGACTGCGGGGAACGGCGGACTTCGCCAACGCGCAGCCCGAGCAGAAGACACTGAAATACCAGCCCAATCTCGCTCAGCGGGAATGGCGGGCCGCGTTGAAGTACGCCCACCTGAAGACGGTCCGGTTGACCCTCAGTTATCGCGATGACCCCTACAACTATGCGATGGCCCAACAGACCAAACAACAGTTAACCCGTCACTTAACGGGGCTCAAGATCAGCCTGAAGAAGCGTCCTTGGACGCAGAACAAACGCACGGCCCCGTTGAACGGTGATCTGAACCTGACCACGGTACGGGCACAGTACGCGGACCCCCTGGCGATGTTGGCGCTCTTCACCAGCAATAACACGACCAATACCGGTCACTGGTCCAACCCAGCCTACGATGAACTGCTGGAGCAGGCCAGCAACGCCCCGTCGTTTAACGCACAACGGTGGCGAACTTTGTTAAAAGCGGATGGTATCCTGATGAAGAACCAAGGCGTCACCCCGCTGATTCAACCGGCCAGCACCTACCTCGTCAATCCCCACCTAAATGGTGTCCAATTCAACACGGTTGGTACCCAATCGAACTTCAAGCAAGCCTATTTTGTGCGATAATGGCCAAAGCTCCGCGACGTTGTGTCTAACGTTGCGGAGCTTTTTATCTTGTCGTTGTTGGGGCCCGGAACCGAGCACCATAGTGGGCACGATTCTGAAGTTACGCGAATGCTTGTGCGTGACCATTTCAATTCTTGTATCAGACGTATCTATCCAATCCACCTTTCAACAAAGGCAATTATCAAAATACAAATTCGATTTCTCCGTTACTATTGATAGATTATTGAAGAACAGCTAAACATGTTAGGTTCTCAAGATACCACCATCCTATTAACAGCATTCCTAGCAAGTCCCCCCAAAGACGTACACGCTGCGCAACACCTCATCAATAACGTCGCAAAACCAGTTTGTGTCACCGTGGTGTGCCCACTACGGTGACACGGTGCCGGCGTAGCGGAATGGCTCCCAACGACCAATCGACATCACCACCTAACTCAAAAAGGCCCCAATGGCGAATCACCATCAGAGCCCCTACTAAAGCTAATTTTTATAAATGGGTCTTGGCCAACGCCAACACATCGTCGTCGACGAACTCGCTGGTCAGCCGGGCCATCGGGGTGTAGTCGTGACGTTCCTTGTAGTTGACCGGAATCGCCTGAACCACCGCAACTTTCAAATTGTTCTCGGTCAGAAATATCTGACCCAGGCCCTTGAACTTGCCCTTGCTGTGGCGTCCCGTGCGCCAAGAATGGAGTTTAAAATCTCCATCCGGTTCCCGTTTAATCTCGTAACGACCAGACGCATTCGCCGCCACGGGAACCCCGATGTACTGGTTCACCTCGTACTTAGCCTTCATTGGGCGCCTCCGTAGTCAACGCCGTGACGATGGGGGTGACCGCCGCATTGCCCAATACGCTCAGTACCTCTTCATGACTTAGGGCCGCTGTGATGGCCGCCTGCGTAGCCGGTAACCCCACTAAGCGGTCGGCAACGGCATTCAATTGATCCGCCGTCGCGACCGTTCCGAACAACGCAACGTTACGGAACGTTCCTTCATGAATGGTGAAATTCAGGTGTAGCTGTCCCGCTGGTAACAAGACCGCCCGGTACTCCCGGTAGCCCGGGTTAGCCCCGTAGTTCCAGGCATCCGTCCGATACTTGTCCCGGAGCCGCTCATCAATGATATCCCAGTCGCGGTCATTCAAATGGTACGTTTCAATCTGGTCTAACCGGTCGACCTCAAAGATGTGGCACAGTAAAGCTTCCTTAAACGCCTGGATGTCCAGATTCCGATATTCAGGTGCCAGGTACTGCCGCAGGTTCGTGATAGTTACCCGATTCGACGCCACACCGCGGTGCTGACGTTGACTGCTTGGCAACAGCGCTTTGTGGGCGGCATCGACGTTTAAGTCGTACATGATAGTGCCCCCGGCCGCGTAACCGTCGCCGTTCTTAAACATGGTCATCCCCGAGAACTTCTTCCCCTCGACGACCAGGTTGCTTTTGCCACTAATCTCGGGATTGTCGACGCCCATCTCCCGGAGTGCCCGGAGAACCGGTTCGGCAAAAACACTGTAGTCGCCGAACTTGGACCCGTCCTGCGGGTCGCCGTTGACGATGTGTTCAAAAATCAGGTTGCGTTCGTCGTGGTAGACCGCCCCACCACCGGAAGTCCGCCGCACCAGTTGGACGTTGTTCTCGGCCAGGTAGTGAAAGTCGACCTCGGCCATGACACTTTGGTTGATGCCCACGATCACGGCCGGCTGGTTGACGTACATCATCAGCCCGTGTCCCGGTAACTTTAAATCATTGACCAGGTAGTTATCGATCGACTGGTTGACGATGGCGTCGGTGACGACTTTTCCCTGGCGGTTGGTATCAATTAAGAACATCGTGAATTCTCCCTTCGTCCCCAACGTGACTGGCCGCCTTTGCGGGGCCACCCGCGTCAAATTAATTTCAGTTTAGCATAAGCCTCCCCCCGCAACAACTCTCCGCGGATTCCGCAAGGCAATTGATTGTCAGCGTTTACACGAAAAGGGTATACTGAAGGGTATCAATAATGACATTTGGGAGGAATTATCATGACAGAACAACCTCGTTCGTTATGGCAACGCATCATGGACTGGTTCCATGGCCGGGCTGCCACACCTGAAATCAAGATTCAAGACGGCGTTTGGTTGCAACAACGTGACCAGGGCCACTACCGCCTAGGGCTATCCAGTGACGCACTCGAACAGATTGGCGATATCAGCTTCGCCGACCTGCCCATCATGACCAACGACACCTTAGCCGCCGGTGACGACATCCTCGAAGTCGAAAGTGACAAGGCGGTCGAGAACTTTAAGACGCCGTTCGCCGGTAAAGTTACCCTGGTCAACCAGGACCTGGTGACCGACCCCACCACCATCAACGGCAACCCTCAGGACGAGAACTGGATTTTGGATATCCAAGTTGCTTAACTGGCAGAAACAATTTAGGTAAAATATTTTCCATTTTTAGCAAAAAGAACTACCATAGAAGATGAAGCCGGTGGTACCCATGCCAATCAACATTAGATACACTGACCAATTTTTAATTGGAGGTAATGGTTATGGCTGTTGTAGAAAAGACCGCATTATTAGACGAAAAGATGGACGAAGTATTCGATTGGTCCAAGGATTCGATTCCTGTTCGTGACGCCCTTTGGGATCACTTCATGGAAGCTAATGGTCACAACACCGATGAAACTGAAGCTTCGATGAAGAAGATCGATGCTAAGTCTGACGCTGACGTCAAGGCTTATGTTGAAGAGAATCTGAAGAAGTAACCGGCATTCAACCAAAAATAACACCGCCCACTCGACGGTGTTATTTTTTTATTTTCCATAAAGCGACCACCGGTCCCCACCGCTGGTCGCTTACCGGACCCGCTGCGCTCCCCGCAACGGGTCTATTTGTGCCACGCACCTCCCCAGATACGCAACACCCGTTCTTGATTTACCCTACTCCGTGACCATTACTTTTATGCGCCCGATTGCGCTCGCCGCGTGCCCGTTAGTGACCAAGGGGACTCCCCATCGTGGCGATGCGTTGCAGCCACCCGCTATCGTTGGCTGTCAGGTTCAGGTGATTCAGTCCCCACTGATCCACCTGCGTCAAAATCGCAAAGCGAAAATGCGCCAGTAACGCTAAAATTCCGAACAGTCCCCAACTTCCCAGCGCCAGGTACCGGTCCTCTTGTCGTTGTGTCATCCGCTTCCCCCTTTTTATCCGGCAATCAAGCTAACGATGCCCGTAATCACCAATATGGCTAACTTGATACTCAGCATGCCATCACCCGCTTTCCAATCAAAAAACGCTATCCCAAGCTGATGTCTACAGGATAGCGAAGATTGGCCGATAGAACTACTTATCGAAAAAGAGATTAATCTGAGAAACTTTCAGAATTCGGAACCTGGAAGGTCAACGTAAACCGACTTCCCCGTGGTTGATTATCGGTCACCGCAATGCGAACCCGATTCAGATTCGCTAGCTGTGCAACGATTGCCAACCCCAGCCCAGTCCCACCAACCTGACTGTTGCGGGCCGTATCGACCCGGTAGAAGCGTTCAAAAATACGCTGCTTATCGGCATCGGTAATGCCGTTCCCCTGGTCACTCACCGTCACGCTCACGACGGTGGTCTGACAAACCAGGTCTACGTGAATTGGCTGGTCGGCTGGTGAATACTTCCCCGCATTATCCAGGAGTGCACTGATCATCTGTTGGACACTGGCCGCGTGACCTAAAATGGTGGCCGCTGCCGGTCCGTGAAAGACGATGGGCTGGTGTAGGACCACCCGTTTCTCCTCCAAAGTCTCCCGAAGCAGTGCGCCAACGTCCACGGGGCCCAACTTCAGCATCCCCCGGTCGGCCCGCGAGAGCATCAGGAGACTGTTGACCAGTTCCTGCATCTTCGCCGACTCCTCATCGATGAAGGCCAGTGACCGCGGAATGATCTCTGGGTGTGCCTGTCCCCGCCGCTGAACCAGCTGCACGTGGCCCCGGATGGCCGTAATGGGTGTCCGTAGCTCATGCGCAGCATTGGCGGTAAACTCGCGTTCCTGCTGAGTATGTTGGTTGATCGCCGTTAGGAGGTCGTTAAAACTGTGGGCCAGTTGATGGACCTCCAGGGGTTGTGTCGGCACCGGCAACGCCACGCGCGTGTTATGTTCTTTAGCCTGATCGTTAGCTGCCTGACTAAGACTCGCCAATGGCTGAGTGATGTGCCTGGCGCTGATTCGAACGTAGGCCCACCCTAAAACGATGGTCAAGCTTGCAATGACTAGCACCACCAGTACCACCGAAAATAACAGGTTGGTAATCGGGTCCAGCCGGAGCCAAGTCTCGAATACCACGTGGGATCGCGCCCCAGACCGGTAATAGGTTACCCCGTACCCCGGCGTGTACTCGAGCGCCTCAAAGAACGGAATTTGATAGTGCTTAGCGTTCAAAAAATCCTTGGTATTGGGTGAATAATAATACTTGGTGTGCTGGTCCTCACGACTGGCCATCACGTAGGTCTGCCGCGTATCAATCGAGCTGTTACGCCGCCAAAGATGCCAGTCCCAACTTTGCCAGTCGGGCTCCTTGTCGACCATCGAGCGCTTTAAACTGGCGATGACGTGGCTGGAGGCGCGTTCCTGTTGCTTCACCAGCTGATAACCGATGGTCGCCACGACGCCCACGCCCATTAGGAGCGTCATCACCACCAGCATCCGAATGAACCGCCGCTGAATCTCCTGAGCGGTGGTTCGGGGCGTGTGTTTTAATGGCATCCACACCGCCCCCTACCGCACGTCCGCGGACAGGACGTAGCCCACGCCCCGCACCGTGTGGATCACTTGTGGTGCGGTCTGATCGACCTTGTGGCGCAGATACCGAATGTAGACGTCAACGATGTTGGGTTGCCCCTCGAAATCAACGCCCCAGACCGCGTCCAACAGGTCATCACGGGTCATGGTCTGACCAGCGTGTTGCATCAAGCAGAGCAACAACTCATATTCCCGTTGGGTCAGCTGAATAATGTGATTGTGGCGTAAAACCTGTCGAGCGGTGGTGTCCAGCGAGAGGTCGGCCACCTGTAAGTGACTGGCCGGCGCCGGTCCGCGCTGATGTTGATGCCGGAGAATCACCCGAATCCGAGCAAGCAGCTCCTCGATGTCAAATGGCTTGGTGATGTAATCGTCGGCGCCGGTATCCAGGCCAGCGACTTTATCCCCCACGTAGTCCCGGGCCGTCATCATGATGACGGGAAGATCATCGTGTTTGCGAATCCGCCGCAGAACCTCCAGCCCATCCAGCCCTGGCAACATCCAGTCTAACAAGATCAAATCCAGCTGACCGCGGTGACTTTCATAGGTACTCAGCGCGGCTTGACCATCCGTGGCGTTCAACACGGTATACCCCTCGAACTGTAGCTCACTGGTCAGATAGGTGATCACCGCTTCCTCATCTTCCACCACTAAAATTGTATTCGCCATCGTTCCACCCCTTTTATCTACTTCGACCTCAATATAGCACGCTGGATAAATCAATGACCGCCAACGACCATTTCTTAACACTAACTTTGCCAGGCCAACAAAAAACGGTTGCGACACGTCCCTTAAGGAACCGTCACAACCGCGATTTTTATTTTTAAAGACCTTCACTATAGCTTAGCAGGTACCGGTGCCCGGTCACTGGGTCAATCCGCGTACGGGTCAGACTCAGGTTAGTGGGTTCCGGCAAGGCCATGGTGGCCGGCGCCGCCAACATCAGCAACGCCGCGTTCTTGATGGTCAGACCGTGACTAATCAGGAGAACGTGGTCCGTCGGATGATCGACCACCAGCTCGGCCAAGAGTTGCCCCAGCCGGCGTTGAATGGCCAGGTAACTCTCACCGCCGACACGGGGTAGCCACACCGGTAGGACCTCCCGGGTCAGCGGCTCAAAGGCCGCCGGGTAACGGGTCTGCAGATCTTGGGTCAGCTGGCCCGTCCAGTCGCCGTACGCCGCTTCTAGTAACCGGTCATCGGTGGTCACGGGGCCCGTGTAGCCCGCCGTGACGATAGCGGCCGTTTCGCGCGTTCGCCGGAGCGGGCTAACCCTGATACGGTCATAGGCGCTTAAATCCAGTTGCTGATGACGCTGAGCCGCCTGTTGCCGCCCCACGGCCGTTAAGGTGGTCACGTCCGTATTGAGTTATCCCTGAATCCGGCCGGTCACGTTGGCAGTGGTTTGCCCGTGACGCAGCCAATCAATGGTGGTCACACCACCGCCCCCTTACGGTTTATTGACGGTTTGTTCAAACGGGGTCTCGACGACCTTCTGTCGGCCGCGTTGGAGCAGGTAAATGGCCACAATAACCAGAACCGACCCAACCACTTCGGCCAGACTGATTTTGAGGCTCAAGAACATGATGGACAGAATAAATGTCACCACCGGCTGTGTCGCGTCGACGATACTGATTACGTCAGACGGTGCAAAGTGGCTGCTATACAACAGCAGTGCGAACGGCAGGATGGTCCCAATCAGAATCACCGTGCTCATCGACCCAATCAACGTTGGCGTAATGGGCGGTGTGTTGACCCAGACGGGGTGGAACAGGTTGAACCCGACGCCGGCCAGGAAGGTCCCCCACCCCAGCACAGTAATTGGGGCGTGTCCGTCGTCGCGCACCAAGCTCCGGGGCAAGACCACGTAGCAGGCCGCCGTGATACCGGAACCAATCCCCCACAACAGGGAGTTCAGCGGAATCGCCAGCTGGGAGATGTTCCCCCGGGTGATGGCCAGGAAGACCCCGACCAAAGCCACCACAAAGGCAATCATATCACTTCGCAGCGGTCGTTGTTGCTTAAATACCAGGCTGCCCAGCACGATAAACAGGGGGCTTAGGTACTGCAAAATGGTCGCAGCCGCAGCGTTTCCGGTCTGTACGGCAATGTAAAAAGTCAATAGGTTGGCCCCCAAGCCAATAAAGGCGTAGGCCACTAACCAGCCAATCTCCCGGAGACTGCCGAATACGGCGAAGGTTTTCTTACCATAAAGTACCAAACTAATCACCAGCAAGACAACCCCCGCGCCCATGGTTCGGGCTGAGAGGAACCAACTAGTGGGGATGGCCTGCCCCTGAGAAATAAACTGTAAGACTGTTCCGGAGATTCCGAACATCGCCGACGCAACCGTGGCCCAGAAAATCCCCTTCATGACATTTTCAGTCGCTGAACTTGACGTTTTCAAGACGCAAAATCCTCACTTTCACACAGCAATCATTAGTTTTTTTACTTAATTTTTCAATTTTAGCGAATCATCATTAAAATTTGGCGGCAAATGCAAAACTTTCTATAAAAG
>DXGJ01000029.1 GCA_019113985.1 Candidatus Levilactobacillus faecigallinarum | reverse complement strand
TATCTATGGGTCAAAAAAGTTTAAAGGGACTAAGAAATATTGTTACACGGCTGATTTTAAAAAAGAGTCATTTAAGGTACTTAGCGTTAAAGTCGTGAAATCCCCATACATGTAATAATTTAAAGTCAGGTGCCTTCCTTAAAATAGATAATAACATTTGAATATTTGAACGCTTTTCAAAAACTGCGTCACTCAAGCCCCTTTAGTCGCGTAAATCCGCAGTTTCCGGTATGCTACATGTGTGAAGCTGAACAACTACCGTGACCGAAAGGACTGAGCAAAATGCTGGGATATGTCTTGGGTAAGGATGGTAACTTTGAGTCGTTTGTGGAAACGTTGTATCAGAAGGGGGACCACCTGAGTGACACTGAAGTGCGACTACTTCAGGAATTGATTACCCAAGCGCAGTACCCCGGCAATAGCGTGAACATGGCCGAGAAGCTCTCCCTGACCTCAACCGAATTAGCGGCCAATCTGGTCCAACTAAAGGCCGATGGTCTGATCGACTACTGGGGCCAACCGGCGCAGCAACTACCAGTGCCCGTTTACCACTGATTAGCGGCTTGAACGGCGTCGTTGCCCTGATGTGGCAACGGCGTTTTTAGTTGATTAAGTCAGTAACGAACGTAAGCTACCGATACTTGAGGGAAACGAATGCTTTTTCTCGGAATGCGCCCTATGCTACAAGGATTAAGTGCATAGGGGGATGATCTCATGGTGGGGTCGTAATTGGCAAAAACGGTGATTTGCGGGCATTCTTCCGGGCTTTTCGGCAAGTCAATACGCGGTTAACACCGGCCGAATTTATGTTGCTTCAAGAACTGGTTTTCCAGACTCGGGAGCCGGGCAAGACGATTAACATGGCCCACAAGATGGGCTGTACGTCGGCCGAGCTGGCCCAACGCCTGGCGCAGTTGAGACGTTACGGGTTGATCGATTATTGAGCAATTATCGCAGAACAAAAAGGGATGCATTGCTTCGTGACAGCCACTTAAGCAATTGCGTCCCTTTGCGTTATCACAAATTAACGTTGGCGAAACCAGGTCGTCGATGAGCGGTTGACCACCCAAAAGTTGCGACCGTTCTGCAGGCCGGCACCGGTCACGACCCAATGCCAACTGGCGCCGCCGTTACGGACCCGGAGCTTGGTCCCGGGTTTGAGGTACTTCTTCTGATCGACATAATTGTTGCAGGCGGGGAAGACGCTCTTGATGTGGTGGGCCCAAGTCCCGCGCCGAACCGTGACCTGGCGGTAGGACCACCAATAGGGTGACGTCGCGGCCGGAATCGTTGATGCCTGGGCTGATTGGACGCCTAAGCCCAGCGACAGGACACTCATAAAACCAATTAACTTAAGTTTTCCCATTAGAATCGCCTACTTTCCTTACCGTTAGTTTATCACGGCAAAGAAAAAACGGCTGGTCCCGGACCACCCGTTTTCGAAAATAAGTGCTTAGCGTTCGATCTTGCAAGCCTTGTAGCCGTGCTGCTTGGCCCACTTAACGCTGACTTTCTTCAGTGTCCGTGCCTTGCGTAAGTCGCGGCACCGCTTGTTAAAGTGGTACTTCTTGCCTTGATAGGGCGCGATGTAGACCCGGCTGGATTTGGCCTGAGCCGTCACCAGTGGTTCGGTCACGGGCGCCAACATCCCCGTTAAGGTCAGCGTTGAAACCACGATAAGGGCTGTTTTACGTAGTACTTTCATCATTTTTCTCCTCCTGGAATTTTCCGGCTTTTAGCGTCATCAGGGTTGGGACGATAATGGCATCTCATGATTCACTGTCTTATATTTATTCGCTAAAAATATAATAGCATAGCTGTCACTACGGTGGGTAAACTACTTGGAAAAAAGTGTCTTGATTTATGCAGGATTTCGTTCAAGCTATATATTGTTTGTGCTATAATAATGGCAAAATTGTTCTGACGGGGTAGTGGTGGACCAATGAGTACCCCGCAGTGGAGGCAGAGCGCTATGGGGTACCTTTATTTGTCGGTGTCGATTGTTACGGAGTTGGTGGGGACCACGATGTTGAAATACTCGAACGGGTTTACCCGCTTGGGGCCGACCCTAACGTCGTTGATTGCGTATACGGTGTGTTTTTACTTCTTGTCGTTAACGTTACGCACCGTCAACATGAGCGTGGCGTACGCGTTGTGGGGCGGCGTCGGCATCGTTTTGACTACCGTGATTGCCGTGTTGTTCATGCACGCGCCGGTCAACCTGGCGAGCATTCTGGGCATCGTTTTGATTATTGCCGGGAGCCTGATTTTGAACCTCTATGGGACGGGACATTAGACCCTAAAAAAGACGCGCTGCCAACTGAGGCAGCGCGTCTTCTTCTATGGTATCGGTTAAGAATCGAGGTCAATATCCTCCGCCAGTTCTAACCAGATGGTCAGTGGCGACGGGATGTAATCGGGCCAACGCTCCATGCGCTTGGCGCAACGGGACAGAATGTGACTCTGACCGTCCTCCGCCAGGTCGTTGAAGACGCTTAGCGCCATGTTATTATCGGCGAGGTCGGTCACCAGCGTGGGGATGGCGTGTTTCCATTCTTCAACCAGATCTTGGTAAATGACGATGCGCCGCGCCTGCGAGATGGTGTAGTCGACGCCCTTCAGGTGCAACTGCTTGATCAACCGGTCGTATTCGTTGAACACCGCCGTCTGCGCCCGTTGCCAGTCCGTCTTGGTAAAAGTTGTATGCTCATCTTTCATGAAGTTGGTACCACCTTTAATAAGGAAATAAAAACTATGTAGACTACTAGTCGTTCCAGGAAACCTTTCTCAGTCACGACTATCAGTATAGCATTTTCCGTTCGAATAAAGCAGTACTTCCGCAAAAAGCTGGGGCCTACTTGTGCTTCTCGTCTTTTAGCAGGGTGACGATTTCCTTCAGGTAGCGTTCCTCGGCGGATGGTTCCGGGTCGGCTTCTTCTTCCTCCTTGGCGGGCACCAGCTTGTTCAAGAACTTGATCAACAGGAACACCACGAAAGCAATGATGAGGAAGTTGATGATCGAATTGATAAACGCCCCGTACCGGAAATGGGCGTCACCCACCGTTAGGACCAGGTTGGAAAAGTCGATGCTTCCCACAAAGATGCCTAACAGGGGATTAATCAGGTTCTTGACCAGCGAGTTAACGATAGCTGTAAAGGCCGCCCCAACGATGACCCCAACGGCCAAGTCCATCACGTTGCCGCGCGCGATAAACTCCTTGAATTCTTTTAACATATGTTTATGGACCTCCCTAGATGGTTTACCTTAATTCTTGACGATTCTGGGTGAAATTGCAACTGAAACGCAACGCAATGATTAATTTTGGGTGGTTTCACCAATCACGCGTGACGCTGGGGCAGAGTATGGTATAATTGTAAGTGGTTTCATGGACCGGCAAACTCCGGTGCGCCCTTTCATGGCACGAGCGAAAATACGTGGGGCCTGAACGTTTTGCTTGCATTCCCATCGGAAATGTCCTATTATTATGCATTGATATATTTAAAAACGTTTAGGCAAACCAAAGCCGTAAGTGGCTTGCCGGCAAGCTTTAAAGAACGAGTCTTTTTTAGGAGGTGATTACCATGCTGAGTCGAACCAAACAGTTTTTACGCCAGCATAACTATCGTTATGAAAAGTCGTATATTCGACCACTGATGGCGCCTGAGAGCGTCTATGTCTTCAAATTTGGCCATGATTCGCTCAATAATCGGGTAATCATTCGTTATGGTCATACGTGGACCGGCCGTCAGCGAATCAACGAGATTGATTTGCGGCTGCACAAGCAAAAACACCCACGGGTCTTTCAGAATGAAGCGGATATGCTGGATTACCTAGAAGCGCACCTCGCGCAACGGGAACAGCACCACGAAGACCAATCGACCGATACTGAGAAGGTCTAAGGCAATTTGAATTTTCAGAGGCTAAATGAGCCGGCGACAAGCGCAAGTTGTCGTCGGCTTTTTGCATTTTCAAGGAGGAAAACACCCAATGGAATGGACAGAAGTTAGCGTCATCACCAGTAACGAAGCGGTCGAAGCCGTGTGCAACATCTTACAGGAAGCCGGGGCCAGTGGCGTCAAGATTGACGATGCCGCCGATTACCAGCACCTTCAGGCAAGACCTGATGAAATCTTGGACTTGAAGGAAATCCCGCACCGGACCAGTGGCGCGGAAGTCAGTGCCTACTATCCCGAGACCGTCTTTGTCCCCGAAATTTTGCCCACGATTCGGCAACGCGTCAGCGGCCTGCAGGCGTTCGGCCTGGACCCCAGCCCCGCCGAGGTGACCACTAAGGCCGTTTCCGACGAGAACTGGGCGACCGCCTGGCAGAAGTACTACCATCCGGTGCGCATCACCCGTTACCTGACCGTGACGCCGAGCTGGGAGGATTACCAACCGGTCCAACCGCACGAACACGTGATTCGGTTAGACCCGGGGATGGCCTTTGGGACTGGAACCCATCCGACCACGCAGCTGTCACTGACCGCCCTGGAAATGGTGGTTCGTGGGGGTGAGCGCATGTACGATGTCGGCACCGGTTCGGGGGTCTTGAGTATCGCGGCCAAGTATCTCGGGGTCGACCGGATTACGGCCTTCGACTTGGATGACGTGGCCGTCCGCTCCGCCAAGGTCAACCTGGCGTTGAACCCGGTGGCCGATGACGTCGTTGCTAAGCCTAATGACCTGTTAAACGGGATTCATGAACCGGTCGACCTGGTCGTGGCTAATATTTTGGCTGCCATCATCATCCCGTTGGTGCCCCAGGCTTGGGAGAACCTGACGCCCGGTGGTCACTTCCTGACGTCGGGTATCATCGCCGACAAGCTGGACGAAGTCGTCGCCGCGCAGAAGCAACAGGGCTTTATCATCGACAACATCTTGCAGATGAAGGACTGGCGGGGTGTGATTGCTCATAAACCAACGGAGGACGAATAAGCGATGCAACGGTATTTTCTAGAGCAACAACAGCACGATGGTGACCAGGTCGTTTTGACGCCTGAAATCACCCATCATTGGGTCGTCGTGCTCCGCGCGGCGGTGGGCGATCAGGCGGAATTCGTCGATGCCACGGCCCATCTTTTCCACGGTACCTTGCAGGCGGCCGATCCGCAAGCCGCCACGGTCACATTGACTCAGGTAGCGACCCCTGCGGTCGAACTACCGGCCGCCGTGACGATTGCCTGCGGGTTGCCCAAGCAGGAGAAGGCCGAGTGGATTACCCAAAAGGCTACCGAGATGGGGGTCGACCAGGTAATCTTTTACGGTGCCGACTGGTCGGTCGCCAAGTGGCAACCCAACAAGGTTGCTAAGAAGCTAGCGCGTCTGACCAAGGTGGCCAACGGGGCGGCTGAACAGTCCCACCGATTGCACCGGCCGACCGTGGCCTACGCCCCGAACCTGAAAGCCGTCCTGGCGACACCCTATGATGTGCCCGTCATGGCCTACGAGGAATCGGCCAAGCAGGGGGAGCACAGTGCGTTGAAGACCAGCCTGCAAGCGGTGGTCCCTGGTCAAACGGTACTGGCCATCTTTGGCCCCGAGGGCGGGATCAGTCCCACCGAAGTGACCCTGGCACAGTCGGCGGGCACCACGCTGGTGGGCTTAGGACCACGTATCTTACGAACCGAAACGGCCCCGCTATACTTCCTTACAGCGGCCTCGGTCCTTTGGGAATTGCAGTAATCCCGCTAACGGGGTGAAATCACATGAAAAACATGCTAAAATGGTTGCAATTATCCTAAGAGAGTTAGGCGGGGGTTGAATGGAAATTCTAAAGAAACTTGGGTGGCCGTACTGGTGTGTCGGCCTGGTCATGGGAGTCGTGGTGCCGTTACTTGCCAACGCAATTGACGTCAGTGCCGTGGTGCGCTTTGGGGGCCTACTGTTGGTGATCAACGGTGGGATTGCGATTACCATTGGCCGGCTGATGGCGCGGCGACAACAACCGCTATGGTGGCTGCTGATCTGGCCAGGACTTTACCTGGTTGGGGCGACCCTGTTCTTACCACAATACACGCAGTACTTTGCATTGGTTTATCTCTGCCTGTCGTACCTGACGGTGGGGCTGAGCACGATGCCGAAACGACAAACGGAATCTAAAAACTAAGGGTGGTGACGGCCGATATGACCAAAGAACGTGTCTGGACGGCTGATGAAGTAATTGCCAGAGTAGGAAAGTACATGAATGCGGAACACGTCGAGATGGTGGTTAAAGCCTGTCATTTCGCAACGGTCGCTCATCAAGACCAGTTCCGTCAATCTGGCCAACCCTACATTATGCACCCGATTCAAGTGGCCGGGATTCTGGCCGACCTCAACATGGATCCGGAAACGGTCTCCGCGGGGTTCCTGCACGATATCGTGGAGGACACCGGGGTCACGTTAGGCGACGTACGGGAACTCTTCGGCGCCGACGTGGCTTTGATCGTTGACGGCGTAACCAAGTTAGGTAAGATTAAATACAAGTCGAATCGTGAACAGTTGGCGGAAAATCACCGGAAGCTGCTGCTGGCGATGTCGAAGGATATCCGGGTCATGATTGTGAAGCTGGCTGACCGGCTACATAACATGCGGACGCTCCAGCACTTACGACCGGACAAGCAGCGACGCATCGCTAACGAAACGTTGGAGATTTATGCGCCCCTGGCCGATCGCTTGGGGATCAGTACCATCAAGTGGGAACTGGAAGACGTCTCGCTCCGGTACCTGAACCCGCAGCAGTACTACCGCATCGTGCACCTGATGAATTCACGGCGGGACCAGCGGGAGCAGTATATCGCGGGCGCCATCAGCACCATTCAGGCCTCGATTGCCGACCTACACCTGGACTCCGAAATCTACGGTCGGCCCAAGCATATTTACTCGGTCTACCGGAAGATGAAGGACCAACACAAACAGTTCAGTCAAATCTACGACTTGCTGGCGATCCGGGTCATCGTTGATTCCATCAAGGACTGTTACGCCGTGCTGGGAGCCATCCACTCCCAGTGGAAGCCAATGCCCGGCCGGTTCAAGGACTACATCGCGATGCCCAAGGCCAACATGTACCAGTCGCTGCATACCACGGTGATTGGCCCCGAGGGCAAGCCGCTAGAAGTGCAGATTCGGACTAAGGAAATGCACCGGGTGGCTGAATACGGGGTCGCGGCCCACTGGGCCTACAAGGAAGGCGTCAAGGATAAGGTTGCCACGACCAATACGGGCGATAAACTGAACCTGTTCAAGCACATTATTGAGCTCCAAGAAGACACCGACGATGCGGCCGACTTTATGGACAGCGTTAAGGGCGAACTTTTCGGCGATCACGTTTACGCGTTCACGCCCAAGGGCGACGTTCTGGAACTACCCAAGGGGGCAGGTCCGCTGGACATGGCCTACGCCATCCATACCGAGGTGGGGCACCACACCACTGGGGCCACCATCAATGGTAAGATTGTTCCCCTGAACTACGAAATTAAGAACGGGGATATCGTGGATATTCGGACCTCGACCAGCTCGGCAGGACCTAGCCGGGATTGGTTAAAGCTGGTCTCGACGCGCCGGGCCCGCAACAAAATCAAGCAATTCTTCCGGCAACGGGACCGTGAACAGAACATCGACCAGGGTGAAGAGATGGTCGAGCGGATGATTCGTGATTTGGGTTACGACCCTAAGGGCATCCTGAGCAAGGAGAACTTAGACAAGGTCACCGCCAAGTTACATTATCAACAGGTCGATGATCTGATGGCAGCCATTGGGTTTGGCGACCTGCAACCCCGTGGTGTGGTCAACCGGCTGACCGAGGATGTTCGTCAGGCAGCCGAGGATGAACGGCGGCGGCAGGAAGAACGCGAGTTGCTCGAGGAACACCAGACCATTAAGAGCGATGGCGATGACAACAAGAAGGACCGCAAGAAGCAACCCGACGGTGTGGTCATCGAAGGGGTCGATAACCTGCTGATTCGGTTGAGTCATTGTTGTTCACCGGTGCCTGGCGATAAGATCGTTGGGTACATCACCAAGGGTCGTGGGGTCTCGGTTCACCGGACTGACTGCCCAAACGTCCGTCACGCCGAGGAAAATGGCGAGCGGATCGTTGCGGTTCGCTGGGGCGATGAACACGGAAACCGGACCAACTACAACGCTGACATCGAAGTTCAGGGGTACAACCGGAACGGCCTGTTGAACGATGTTTTACGCAACATTAACAATTCGACCAAGGACCTCACCTCGATCAACGGGAAGGTCGATCACAATAAGATGGTCATCATCTCCGTCAGCCTGGGGATTCGCAACAAATGGGAACTTCAGCGCATCGTGGATAACATCAAAAACATCCCAGACGTTTACGTGGTGAAGCGACCGTTCCATTAAGCAGAGCAGGAGGGTTTTGAAGCATGCGAATTTTACTCCAACGGGTCAGTCAGGCCAGCGTGACCATTGATGGTCAGGTTCACGGCCAAATCCAGCAGGGTTTTTGTCTGCTGGTGGGAGCCGAGGACAGCGATACCAGCGAGCAGGTCGATTATCTGGTTCGGAAGATCAGCCGGTTGCGCGTTTTCAGTGACGAGGCGGGCAAGATGAATCTGAGCATTGCTGACATCGGCGGTAGCGTCCTATCAGTCTCCCAGTTCACGCTCTACGCGAACACACGGAAGGGCAATCGGCCCAGCTTTGTGGATGCTGGCGATCCGGTGCACGCTGAGCAACTGTATCATGAGTTCAACACGAAGCTGGCAGCAACGGGGATTCCGGTTGAGACCGGGGTCTTCGGGGCCGACATGCAGGTGGCTCTGGTCAACGATGGCCCGGTCACCATCTGGTTTGATACCGACGACTTAGCACACAAATAAAGAATGATCAACGGTCAGCACACTCTGCTGGCCGTTTTTTAGGGGGATATGAACGATGCGTTATTTACAACTCTTTTGGGACTTTGACGGTACGCTGGTGAACACCTATCCGGGGATGGTCGACGCCTTCGGAGAGGCCCTCATGGCCGCTGGCGTGAATGATTTTGAGATCGATGAGTTGGCCATCTACAAGGCCATGCGTCAACACAGTCTGGGAACTGCATTGCAACAGTTCTCGGCGGAATTTGCGATGAGCCGCGACCGGTTGAACACGCTGTATCAGCGTTTTGCCGCGCCTAAGCTGACAGTGGCCCAACCCTTCGAGGGTGCTGCGGACCTGTTACGGGCCGTGGTGGCTGCGGGTGGGCGCAACTTCTTGCTGACCCACCGGGATACCGGTGCCCTGGACCGCTTAGAGGCATTGGACCTGCGGGATCTCTTCAGCGGCGCAGTTACGGCGGCGGATGATTATCCGCGCAAGCCGGACCCGGCGAGCCTGAACGCGCTGGCCGCCCAGTATGCAGTCGATCCACACGCCGCCATCATGATCGGTGACCGTAACCTGGATGTCCAGGCCGGTCACCGGGCGGGAATGGCCGGGGCATTGTTCGACCCCGAACACCTGATTGTGGACGAGAGTCAGCCGGAGATTCGGGTGACCCGCTTGGCCGACTTACAGACCTGGTTAGAACAAGCATAAGGTTACTCGGAAGTGACAAAAAGGCGATAACACTGGTTGAAGAACCAATGCTATCGCCTTTTTGACGAGCTAATTTAGCCGCGGTTTAACGTCATGTCGACTGCTTCACCGTAGGTCTCCCCGAAGAGATTCAGGTGGGCCAAGAGGTAGTAGAGCTGATAGTGAGGCAATCGCTCAGCATAACCGGGTGCAAGCGGGTACGTGTCCTGATAGCCCTTGTAGAAGTCACCGTCGAAGCCACCGAAGATGGTGGTCATTGCCAGGTCGAATTCGCGGTCGCCGTACAGGACATCCGGATCGATCAGCGTTGGGGTGCCCTCGGCGGTGAATAGGTAGTTGCCGGCCCAGAGGTCACCATGGAGGAGCGACGGTACGATGTGGCGATTTTGATTCTCGGCCACGATGGCTTGGCGAACGCGTTGGTAAGCCGTTGCCCGTTGTGGGTTCCAGAGGCCGTGTTCTTGGGCCCGTTGAACCAGGGGGTCGAGGCGTTGTTCTAGGTAAAAGGTGGTCCAGTCGTCCTGCCAGTGGTTGTTCTTGGGCAACTTGGCCACCAGGTTGTCCTGATCGAAGCCAAACTGTGGCGCGGTGACCTGATGGACCCGGGCGACGGTTTGCCCCAGGTCGTATTGGCTGCCAGTCCCCGTCTCAAGAAACTCAAGCAGGAGATAAGCGTCGCCGTTGATCTCGCCGGACCCGAAGACCTCGGGGACGTTGGCTGCCTGGCTCAGGGCGGTCAGCCCGGCAACTTCGTGGGCGTAAAAGCTGGCCGGCGTATGGGGTTGAACTAAGAGAAAGTAGGGTCCCTCGGCAGTCACCAGACGGAAGGCCTGATTGATGTCGCCACCGGAGACCGGTGTGGCTGCGGTGACCTGGGGAATCGGTAATTGCGCTAACCATTCTGCGGACAAATGCATGTGAAACCACTTCTTTCCAAATTATTTTTGGGTCGCAAAGTATTGGCTAAGGCCCCGGACCACGCGGGTTGCAACGGCCCGTTGATAGGTAGCACTACGGATGTCACTGAAATCTTTTTTGGTGTTGATGTAGCCCATTTCAAGTAACAGGGCCGGTCGGCTGTTGTCCCGAATGACCTCGAAGTTGCCATACCGGATGCCCCGGTTGCTTAGGGGCAGGTCGTTCATTTCACTATTCACGGCCTGAGCCAGGGCGTAAGACGACTTGCGATGATAGTAGTAGGTCGTGGTGCCGGAGGCCAAGTTGTTGGTCGGCGACGAGTCGAAATGGAAACTAATGAAGGCATCAGCCTGGTTGGTATTGGCCAGGGCCGGTCGGTCGGCCAGACTGACGGAGCTGTCCTTGGACCGTGTCATGATGACGTGAGCGCCCTTAGCCCGTAAGAGCTGGGCGACCCGTTGGGCGAGTTCCAGCGTATAGGTCTTCTCGTCATGCTTTTGGTCGATCGACAAGGCACCGGAGTCACTCCCCCCGTGGCCCGGGTCTAGGACGATGGTGGCTTCGGACAGGGTCGTAGCGTGGGTCAGCTTTCCGGGATGGTCGACCAGCCAACTAGCGACCCAGCCAAAGTTATTGTGGCGGTCACGGACGTGATACCAGTTATCTTTTTCGCCAATAATGGTCAAGCGACTATTTTTTTGGACCTTAGCGGTGACGCCGTAGGTTAGGCCGGGGCCCTTGCGGAGGTTCAGGTTGCTAACGGTGGCGGTGACGGCGTTGTGTTGGACGAACGCCCACAGTAGGCCACCGGCGACCAGCAGAATGACCAGGCCAGTGACCAGCCCGATCCAGTTCTTGGGTTTAAAATGCATGTTGTTACTCCTTTTTCAAATTAGTTTCAATTATACCACGCACCTGCTTCGAGATGACTTAATCTGTGGGTGGTCCCTTGACTTTTCAGGCGGCTTTCAGTATTCTTAAGAAGAATAAAATAGAAGCCGATGAAAAAGAAGAGTAGTGAACGATTCGTTTACAGAGAGGTCGCGTTGCTGAAAGCGACTAACGAAACCGTCACGAAGACGCTTTGGAGGCTAATGACCAAGTTTTTGATCATTCGTTTGCAACGTTATCCTGCTGAGAAAAATAAAAGGTGGTACCGTGCATACCTGCGCCCTTGTCAATTGACAGGGGCGTTTTTTATTTTGTCCAGCGCTGAGAAAGGAAGAATGCTTATGCGTTACCAACGACCGAAAGGGACGGCGGACATCCTCCCAGGGACTTCCGAGACCTGGCAGTTCGTCGAAGCCACGGCGCGCGACTTGTTCGCCCGCTACCGGTTCGGTGAGATTCGGACCCCGATGTTTGAAAACTACGAGGTCTTCTCCCGGACGTCTGGCGATACGTCGGACATCGTGACCAAAGAAATGTATGATTTTAAGGACAAGGGGGACCGGCACCTCTCCTTGCGTCCCGAAGGCACCGCGGGCGTCGTGCGGGCTTTCGTCGAAAATAAGCTGTATGGTCCCGAAACCACTAAGCCATACAAGGTCTACTACATGGGGCCAATGTTCCGTTACGAACGGCCACAATCGGGTCGCCAACGCGAATTCCATCAGATTGGGGTCGAAGCGTTCGGTAGTGATGCGCCCGAATTAGATGTTGAAGTTATCGCTTTAGGGATGAACCTGTTGACCAAGCTGGGGCTCAAGCACCTGCGTTTGGCCCTGAACACCCTGGGAGATAAGGCCTCACGGGACGCCTACCGGCAGGCCTTGATTGACTTCTTGGAACCCCACTTCGATGAGTTGAGTGAGGATTCCCAGGTTCGGCTGCACAAGAACCCACTGCGAGTCCTAGACAGTAAGGACGCCCACGACCAAGAAATCGTGGCCGACGCCCCGTCGATTCTGGATTACCTGACACCGGAAGCCCAGGAGCACTTTACCAAGGTCAAGGCCAGCCTGGACGCCTTGGGCATCGCCTACGACGTTGACGCCACCATGGTGCGGGGGTTGGACTACTACAACCACACCATCTTCGAAATCATGGCCGACTCACCCGCACTGGGCGAGGGCTACACCACGGTTCTGGCCGGGGGCCGCTACAATGGCCTGGTCGAAGAACTGGGTGGTCCCGAGATGCCGGGGGTTGGCTTCGGGATGGGCGTTGAACGCCTGGTCATCCTGATGCAGGCCGAAAAGATCGCCTTACCGGACGATAACGCCTTAGACGTGTACATCGTGGGTATCGGTGACGAAACGTCCTTAGAGACGTTGAAGCTGGTTCAGGCGATTCGCCAAGCCGGCTTGACCGCTGACCGGGATTACTTGGGTCGTAAGCCTAAGGCCCAGTTCAAGACGGCTAACCGGTTAGATGCCACCTACACGTTGACGATTGGTGACCAGGAGTTAGCGGATCAGACTGCTAACCTGAAGAACATGGCCACCGGTGAACAGATCAGCGTGCCACTGGCAGACATTTACCAAGATTTCCAAAAAGTTGTGACCGATGGGTTCACGGCAAAATAAGAGGGGAAAAGTAATGGAAAAGAATTTGAAACGGACCACGTACGCGGGTCTGGTCGACGAACACTACCTCGACCAAACCGTTGTCTTAAAGGGTTGGGTGCAAAAGCGCCGGAACCTGGGTGGCTTGATCTTCGTTGACCTGCGGGACCGCGAAGGCATCGTCCAACTGGTCTTCAGTGAAGATAACAACAAGGACGCTTTTGACGTCGCTGAGCAACTGCGCAGCGAATACGTCATTGAAATCCAAGGGAAAGTCGTTGCACGGGCGGACAAAGAAATCAACCCCGACATGCGGACTGGGAAGGTCGAAGTCCAGGTTCTGGGCATCAACCTCTTGAACAAGGCCAAGACGCCACCGTTCGACATCAAGGATGGTATCACGGCTTCCGACGACCTGCGGCTTCAATACCGCTACCTTGACTTACGGCGGCCCGAGATGCAACAGGGCATCATGCTGCGGAACCGGATCATCCAATCGGTCCACAGCTACTTCGACAACAACGGCTTCGTGGACATCGAAACGCCGGATCTGACCAAGTCGACGCCAGAAGGAGCCCGGGACTACCTGGTGCCTTCACGGATCTACCATGGTCACTTCTACGCCTTGCCACAATCTCCCCAACTGTTTAAGCAGTTGTTGATGGGCGCCGGCTTCGATCGGTACTACCAAATCGCCCGGTGTTTCCGGGATGAAGACTTGCGGGGCGACCGGCAACCAGAATTCACCCAGATCGACCTGGAGACGTCCTTCCTGACGGCTGAGGAAATCCAAGACATCACCGAAGGCTTAATCGCCAAGGTCATGAAGGATACCTTAAACGTTGACGTGCCGTTACCATTCCCTCGAATGGACTGGGACGACTCGATGGCCCGTTACGGGACCGATCAACCGGATGTGCGGTTTGGCATGGAACTGAAGGACCTGTCCGCCATCATGGCTGATAGCGACTTCAAGGTCTTCTCCGGTGCCGTTGAAAACGGTGGCCAGGTCAAGGCAATCGCCGTACCAGGCGGGGCCGACCTGTACAGCCGGAAGGACCTCGACAAGTACGGGAAGTACATCGAACGTTTCGGTGCCAAGGGCTTGGCCTGGTTAAAGGTTACCGACGATGGCTTCAACGGCCCAATCGCGAAGTTCTTTAAGGACGACGAGTCGTTTGCGAAGATCACCGAAGCTACCGGCGCCAAGACTGGCGACTTGCTGTTGTTTGCGGCCGACTCCAAGCGGGTCGTTGCCCAAACCCTGGGTTACCTCCGAGTTGCCATCGCCAAGGAACAGGACATGATCGACCAGAACAAGTGGGCCTTCTTATGGATCGTGAACTGGCCACTGTTCGACTACGATGTCGACTTGAAGCGCTGGGTTCCAGCGCACCACCCATTCACCATGCCGGCCGAGGGCGATGCCCATTACCTGAACGACGGCGAAGACCCGCATAAGGCCTACGCCCAGAGTTACGACATCATCTTGAACGGGCTGGAATTAGGTGGGGGCTCCATCCGGATTCACACCCGTGAGTTACAGATGAAGATGCTCAAGGCCTTAGGCTTCACGCCGGAACGCGCCGAAAAGCAATTCGGCTTCCTGTTGAAGGCCTTAGACTACGGGTTCCCGCCTCACGGTGGTCTGGCCATTGGGTTGGATCGGTTTGCCCGCTTGTTAGCTAAGCGCGACAACATTCGTGACGTGATTGCCTTCCCGAAGAACTCGAAGGCCACTGAACCAATGACCCAAGCCCCAAGTACCGTTGCCGACAAGCAATTGGCTGACTTGGACCTGGCCGTTACCGAATTGGATGACGACCCCAAGGATGATTAAATCTAAAGATGAAGGGACCTCAGACGGTTGTCTGGGGTCCTTTTTAGCTGGGAGGCCAGTTTTCCTGGGCGATGGCTTGACGCTGACGGTGAAAAGCCGTTTAATAAAACTATTATATGAGAGAAAGTTGGCGGTGTTTATGAGTACTGAAACAGCAACGTTTGCCGGGGGATGCTTCTGGTGCATGGTCCAACCCTTCGAGGAACAGGCCGGAATCCAAAAGGTCCTCTCGGGCTATACCGGGGGGACGGTGGCCAATCCGACCTACGAACAGGTCAAGAGCCACACCACCGGCCACACCGAAGCCGTCAAGATTTGGTTCGACCCCAGTGTTATCAGTTACGCGCAATTAGTCGAGCTTTACTGGCAGCAGACCGACCCGACCGATGCGGGTGGGCAGTTCCAGGACCGGGGCGACAACTACCGGCCGGTCATCTTTGTCAATAGTGCCGCGCAGGAAGCGACGGCACAAGCCTCTAAGCGGGCCTTACAGGAACGCGAACAGTTCGATGACCCCATTGTGACCAAGATTCAGGTGGTTCAGCCATTTTATCCGGCTGAGGAACGTCATCAGGAATTCTACAAGAAGAACCCAGCGCGCATGGCCGAACAAGAGGCCGGTGGGCGTGAGGACTTCATTGCCCAAAACTGGTCGGCATCCTAGACGCACGGGAAAAGAATCGGGATAAGCGTGGCCGGGCGCCCGGATAAATGCTATACTTAGCGAGCGCTCCAGGAGTGACAGAGGAATAAGTGAGGTCGATTTTAAATCATGGACGATGTGCAGCAGCTCTTCAAACGGCATACCTATACGGCAAAATTCTCCGTTGCCTTTTTCTACGGGGTCTTAGTCTCAATTGCGGTGAACTTTTTCTGGACCCCCGGACATATCTATTCGTCCGGTGCGACCGGGTTGGCCCAATTGATTGACACGCTGACGGGACGGTACGCACCCTTTCAGGTTACCACGGCCCTCGGGCTGTTCCTGATCAACGTACCGCTGTTTGTCTTAGCTTGGAAGCAGATTGGGAAGTCCTTTACTGTCTTTACCTTCATCTGTGTTGTGTTCGCCTCGACAATGATTCGCGTGATCCAGCCGGTCCACCTGACCACGGACCCCATCATCTGTGCCATCTTTGGTGGGGCGGTCAACGGGTACGGAACCGGGTTCGCCCTCAAGAATAGTATTTCGACCGGTGGCTTAGACATCATCGGCATCGTGGTGCGGCGGAAGACCGGCCGGAGCATGGGCAGTATCAACATGGCCTTCAACAGCTTGATCGTCATCAGTGCCGGCTTCGTGTACGGCTGGCCGTACGCCTTTTACTCCGCCCTGGGTCTGTTCGTGAACGCCAAGGTAATCGATATGACCTTTACGCGGCAACAGCGCATGCAGGTCATGGTTATCACCAGCCGGCCCAAGACGGTAATTGATAGTATTCAAAACCATATGCGGCGAGGAATCACCATCGTGCACGGGGCCGAAGGGGCTTACCACCACGATGAAAAAACGATTCTCTTTACCGTGATTACCCGCTACGAGATGGACGCCCTTGAGGTGGCCATGGAAGAGGCCGATCCCAAGGCCTTCGTCAGCATCTCCGATACCGTGAAGGTGCTGGGACACTTCTACGAACCGAAGTGGTGACCAGATAAAAAGTCAACAACAGCTCTGACCTGATGGTTGGGGCTGTTTTTCTTTGCTTTCAAGTGTTTAAGTTTGTTCGGTGAATAACCATGGAAAAAGTCAAGGTTGCTTTTTTTGGTGAAAAGCATTAGAATGTAAAAACAATGTATAAATAGATAAAAAGGAGCCTTAAATATGAATAAAAATTGGAACGAAAACTTAACTGGAATTGATACCTTATCCAAGGCAGACGCCATGCAGTACCGAATGATGGGGGCTTCTTGTCAGGATAAATCAGCGGACAGAATCGTTGCTAAGGCACAGGATGACGGAATGTTCGACCCAGAGAACCGTGAACTGTATGATTTGTGGTTCAACAAGATGATGTACTAAAACACCGTGAAATAGTTATGTATAACGAATGAATATTATGCATAAAATCGTTTTCACGGAAAGCGTCTAACGAATTGGTTGCATTTTCCACAGAAGATGCTTTATACTTTGCGCACAAGGCAGTTTTTAAAGTATCTGTCATGACATTTGCGTTTTGGTTGTTGCAGTACCAACAACCTGATACGATAAGAATGTCCAGAAGACATTGGGTCACCCTCACTAACCAGGGGTGGCCTTTATTTATTCCGCTCGGGGGGACGTACTTAGTCACCCCGGGTTAGTCGCCAAAGGGGTGGCTCGATAAGAGTCCACTAACGCAGACAACCGGAGAACGTAGCCAGTTTGTGTGTGGCGGCGAAGAGATATTGCGACAAATCTCCGCCCCCGGTTTAGTCGCCAAAGGGGGTGGCTAAAAAAGGTCGCACTAACGCAGGCAACCGGAAAATGCAGCTAACTTGTGTGTAGCCGCGAAGGGATATTGCGACAAACCTCTTGCTCACCCCGGTTTAGTCGCCAAAGGGGTGGCTCAAACCGGCCGCACTAACGCAGACAATCGGAAAATGCAGCCAGTCGGTAGTCACTCTAGTTATATTTAAAGAAGACCTTACTAAATTATGATAGTAGAGCTCATAGTAGCTGTTCGTCCAAATACCGTCCCCGTGGAAGATATCCCTTACCGTCCACGGGGATTTTTATGCGCAGTCAGGTGCTAGGCGGGGGGATATTCCCGGCAGATTCCTAAACCTTTCTAAAATTCGCTAGGTTCCCCAGACAGATGTGGTATAATTTCCAATGTTATGGGCCGCAAAAACTAGGAACTATTGGTGATGGACGTGAAAGAATTTTATTTGTGGTTAGTGTGGCTGGTGTCCCACTTGTGGGGTGGTCGGCGACGACGCAACGTGGTTTATCTGATGAGTTTCAGTGATAATCTTCCGTTGATTGAAGCGTTGGCGGCAGCCTTACCGGCGGATCGTCAGCTCACCGTGTTTTATCGACCGGCGCAGGCAGCTGCGGCGGCCCGTTTGACCCAAGCGGGCGTGACCGTTCGACCGTTTCACGATGGCTTCGGGTTTGCCTTGACGGGGATACCCGTAATCATGGGGGCCCGACTCCTGTTCTGCGACAACTACTACGCGTTCCTGGGGGGGCTTTACCATCCCCAGAACATGACTATCGTGCAGTTGTGGCACGCAGCCGGGGCAATCAAACGCTTTGGGTGGGAGGATCCCACTACCCAGGATCGGTCGGCGAGTGATCGGCGGCGGTTCCAGGCCGTGTATGATCACTTCGATGAGTACGTGGTAGGGGCCCCTGCCATGGGGGACGTGTTTGTGCGCAGTTACCAGGTTCCCCAGACGCGGATGCAAGTTTTGGGGTATCCGCGTTCCGACCGCTTGCGCGACGATGCGTGGGTCGAGCGCACTCGCCAACGCATTTACCAAGCGTTGCCGGACTTGAGCGGTCATCGGGTCATCTTGTATGCACCGACTTACCGCGAGGGCGTGACCTTCACGCCACCAGCGGGCTTGGCGGCCGCGTTAACGGCCGACCCAACGGCCCGGGTGGTGGTCAAGCTCCACCCGGTACTGGCCGCGGCGGCGACGGACCTGCAACGCCAATTGGGCGACCAGGGCGTCCTGGCGTCGGCGTTCAGCACGGCGGAGTTATTGACGGTGACGGAAACGCTGGTGACCGATTATTCGTCGGTTGCCTTCGACTACGGGTTATTGGACAACGCGCACAGTCTCTTGTTTTACTTGTTTGATTTACCCAGTTACAGCGACAACCCGGGGGTACAAGCGGACCTCTTAGACTGGTTACCGAGTCCGGTTCTGCGGGATAGCCAAGAACTGGCAGCGGCCATCGTGGCCGACCGTCAGACGGACTTGGAACAGTTTAATCATCGGTGGAACCAGGCCAATGACGGCCAGGCCACCGACCGGGTGATTACCCGCTATCTGGCGTTACTGACGGGGTCAGCGAACGTCGATTAAAAATTAAAGGAGTGCAGTGCCTTGAAAGAGGTTATGACCTTATTCAAAGAACAGATCTCGAGCTTGGGAATCATCTTTCGGATTTCCCGCTACGAAGATCAGGCGAGTTATCAGAGCCATTATTTAGGTTTAATGTGGGAGTACCTGTACCCGTTGATTCAAATTGGGATTTACTGGTTGGTTTTCGGGGTTGGCTTGAAGCACGGCCAACCATTGAACGGGGTGAGCTACTTGCCCTGGATGGTCATCGGGATTTCGCCGTGGTTCTTCATGAACCGGGCGACGCTGGATGCCTCCAAGAGTATCTACCAGCGGGTCAACATGGTCGCCAAGATGAAGTTCCCGGTTTCCGCGCTGCCAACCATTAAGATTGTCAGCAACCTGAGTTCCTTCTGGACCATGATGGTCTTCTCCATCTTCATTGGCCTGTTAAACGGGGTTTACCCGAAGGTTTCCTGGTTACAGTGGATCTACTACTTCTTCGCCATGATTTGTTTCCTGGTGGCACTAGGGGTCTTCAACTCCTGTATCAGTGTGCTGGTCCGCGACTACCATATCCTGTTACAATCCGTGATGCGGATGCTGTTCTACGTGTCCGGCGTGCTGTTTAACTTTGTGACCACGTCGTTCCCCGCACCGTTCGTTCACTTGTTGGAACTGAACCCGTACTACTACATCGTTAACGGCTTCCGGGAGTCCTTCCTGGGGACCGGCTGGTTCTGGCAACATCCGTTACTGACGTTGGAATTCTGGGCCTTCGTGTTCTTCGTACTCCTGTTGGGGTCACACCTGCACTACAAGTTCCGGTCACGCTTCGTCGACTTAATCTAGTTTAGAAAGGGGCAACCACGCATGGCTAACGGTTTACACAGCGTTATCCAAGGCTTGAAGCTAGTTGCTCGCTATGGGCTCATCGTGTTGAACGATGGGCTTATTTGTTTACCAATCAAAAAGCGACTAGTCCTATTCGAAAGTTTCAACGGTAAAGATGTTAACGATAACCCGGCGGCCATCTACCGGGCGTTGGTGGCCGCCGACCCGGCGTATCGTCAAACGGCATACTTTAGTGTCAAGCCAGGGGAGTACGCGGCCTTGCACGCCAAGTACCCGGAGATTCGGTTGATCAAACGCTTCACGCCCAAGTGGGTGATGCTGATGGCGCGCGCCGAGTACTGGGTTTTAAACTCCCGGCTACCGAACTGGTGGCACGCCAATCGCCGGACCACCACGATTCAGACCTGGCACGGGACCCCCCTGAAGAAGTTGGGGACCGACATCGACCACGTGGCGATTCCCGGCCGAACCACGGCCCAGTACCACGCCGACTTTGTCACGGCGGCCAACCGCTGGGATTACCTGATTGCACCCAACCAATACTCGCAAGACATCTTCAAGCGGGCCTTCGGGTACCGAGGAAAATTTTTAAGCATTGGCTATCCCCGCAACGACCGCTTGTACACGGATAACCAACCGGCGGTGATCCAGGCCTTACGCGACCGGCTGTTGCCAGCCAATACGGTCGGCCCCGTGGTGACCTACGCGCCGACCTGGCGTGACGACACCGCGGTGCGGCCCGGCGTCTACCAATTTGACTTGCCGTTTGACCTGGGCGAGTTCTTTGCCCACGTACCGGCCAAGACCCATCTGATTATTCGGCCCCACTACCTGGTGAAGGACCAGATTGATATTCACGGCTACGAGGACCGGGTCAGTGTGCTGGCCGAGACGGACATCTCGGAATTGTACTTGATTTCCGATTTATTGATTACGGACTATTCGTCGGTGATGTTTGACTACGCTAACCTCGAACGGCCGCAATTATTTTTCGCCTATGACCTGGCCCATTACCGCGACCAGCTCCGCGGGTTTTACTTCAACTACGATGCGCAAACGTTGCCGGGACCGCTGGTCACCACGGCGACGGCCTTTTACGGCCAGCTCGATGCCTGGACGCGCGACCACGGGTTCCCTGATTATGCGCAACAGCAGGCCGCTTTTTACCAGCGCTTCTGCGCCTGGGAAGATGGACGGGCCAGCGAGCGGGTCGCAACACTGATTCGAACGAGAAAGGATGACGACTAATGCCAACATCTGATTTATTGATTGGCTCACACGTGAGCATGAAGGGCAAGGACATGTTACTGGGGTCCGCTCAAGAGGCGGCCGCGGATGGCGAAACGGCGTTCATGGTCTACACCGGGGCCCCGCAGAACACGCGGCGCAAACCAATCGACGAGCTCAACGCCGAGGCGGGTTTGGCCTACATGCGGGACCATGACCAGCGGGCCGTGGTGGTCCATGCCCCCTACGTGGTTAACCTGGGGAACACCGTTAAACCGGAGAATTTTCCCTTTGCGGTCGAGTTCCTGACGGCGGAGGTCCACCGGGCCGCCGCGATTGGGGCCCACCAAATCGTGTTGCACCCGGGGGCTCACGTGGGGGCTGGGGCACCAGCCGCCATCGTCCAGATTGCCAAGGGATTGAACCAGATTCTCGCCGCAACACCCGACGAGCCGGTTCAGATCGCCCTAGAGACCATGGCGGGCAAGGGCACCGAAATTGGCCGGACCTTTGACGAGCTGGCGGCCATTATCGATGGTGTTGACGCCAATGACCGGTTATCGGTCTGCTTCGACACCTGCCATACCAGTGACGCGGGCTACGCCATCGCCACCGACTTTGACGGGGTCCTGCACGAGTTCGACCAGATTCTGGGGCTAGACCGCCTGAAGGTGATCCACCTGAACGATTCCAAGAATCCGCAGGGAAGTCATAAGGACCGCCACACCAACATTGGGTTCGGGACCCTGGGCTTCGATGTACTGAACGCCGTGGCCCATCATCCGGCACTGGTCGACGTGCCCAAGCTGATGGAGACGCCACCGGTAGGGCCGGACCGCAAGCACGGAGCCAATCCCCACGGCTACGAGGTCGCCATGCTGCGGCACCAGCGGTTCAACCCGGACCTTGAGGCCGATGCCCTGGCCGGGGAGCCGTTTGACGCGTATTTACAACGATAAAAGTAAAGTTTAGGCCACGAGAACGGCTGTGTTCTCGTGGCCTTTTTGGACGTTTGGTGGTCGGCTATCCTTGGAGTTAAACGGGTCTACAAACCCTAGCTTGTGTCTAGGCGGGGGCCTGTGTAGGCTGGTAAGTGATTGACAAATAAAGTGAAACGGGGAGACGATTTGGGTGGCAAAGCGTCGGTATGGTCAAATTTTGGGTGTTTGGTTGGGGAGCTTGCTGGCAATCTACTTGATGGGGTCGGTGTCAGCGCGGTTTCATCTGCCGGAGCTCACGCGTGAATTGCTTATAGAAGTGTTTATGGTGATTTTTATCGTTGGTGTCAATCGTTACGGGGTGCACGGCCATCTCTACTGGCGACCGGATGTTTCAGTCAGGGAACAACTTCGGGTCAACACATTCCCCCTGTTTATCATCGGGTTAGGCCTTCTGACAAGCTGGGTCGCTCCCTGGTCGGCCCGTACCGGTTACGCGATTGGCTTGGCAGCGTTAGCCGGGTTGGTTGCGGTTTTTGAAGAGACCTTGTTTCGGGGCATTATCTTGGGGAGCCTGTTAACCGGTCTCAGCCAGCAACGGCATGGGGTTCTCTGGGCGGTCGGGCTCAGTAGTCTACTGTTTAGCCTGTCACACGCAATCAATCTGACCCATCAGAGCGCGGCCGTTACGGCGGTCCAAGTCTTGGGGACGTTTGCCATGGGCCTCCTGCTGGCAGTGAGTTATTTGCAAACTCGTAGTCTGATATGGCCGATGGCGTTCCATGCCCTGTTCGACTTTAGTGGCTTCCTGCGCTTAGGATTGACCACCGGGGCCAATCCACAGACACCGCTTGCCGTCGAACTGGTTAGCGTTGGCGTCGCGGGGTGCTGGGCGTTATGCTTGTTACGGCCTAATCAGCAGCGACGTGTACTGGCTCGGTTCATGACAGAAAAAAACACCCAGACGACCGGTAAGGGCGTCTGAGTGTTGGGTTTAATCACTGAGGGGATGCGGAATCAGGTCGTAGTCGACGCTTTCCATAATCAGGGTGGCGGTCTCTTCGATCGACTTGTTGGACACGTCGATGACTAAGCAGCCGATTTTTTTGTAGATTTGCTGGGCGTAATCCAGTTCCTCGCTGATTTTGTGGGTGTCGGAGTAGGCACTGTCGGCCGGTAAGCCGTAAGAAATCATCCGCTCCTGGCGAATCTTTCGCAGAATCTCCGGCCGGTTGGTCAGACCGAAGATTCGCTTGGGGTCGACCTGCCAAAGTTCGGGTGGCAACTGGGTCTTGGGCGACAGGGGCAGGTTGGCGACGCGCAGGTTGCGGTTGGCCAGAAAGAGGGACAACGGTGTCTTGGAGGTCCGGGAGACCCCAAGGATGACGATATCGGCCTTCAGGAGTCCGGCCGGGTCCTTGCCGTCGTCGTAGGTCACGGCGAACTCCATGGCCGCAATCCGATCGAAGTAGGTGTCGGTGAGGTTGTGGACCAATCCGGGAACACCTTCCGGCTGTAACCCAGTTGCTGCCTGCATGACCTTCATGGCCGGTTGGATGCAGTCGAAGTGTTGCAGCCCATTGGCTAGGGCAAAATCACTAACGTGTTGACTTAACTCCTGGTTGACCAGCGTGTGGAATAGCATGGCGTGTTGTTTTTGGGCTAAATTAAGAATACTATCGAGAATCGAATGGGTTTGGATGAACGGGAAGCGCTGGTAGCTGACCTTAACGTCGGGAAATTGGGAGGCGGCGGTCTGTGCGACGGTTAACGCGGTCTCGCCGGATGAGTCGGAGATAACGAAGATTGAGATTTGCGACATGGTGGGTGCTCCTCTACGTTTTTTCTTTCAGTTTACGCCAGGAATTAAAACGGTTCAAATTTTATTTAAATGCATTATTGACGCATTTTGTGTGTTTATGTATAATGGTTAAGAACCGTCACGCTGGTACAGTGATTTTGACCAGCGTTATTACTTGTGCTCGGAGGGAGGGAATTTCAAAATGGCAAAGACAGTCGTTCGTAAAAACGAGTCTTTTGACGACGCTCTTCGGCGCTTCAAACGTACGGTTTCCCGTAGCGGTACTTTACAAGAATACCGTAAACGTGAATTTTACGAAAAACCAAGTGTGAAGAAAAAGCTTAAATCAGAAGCAGCGCGGAAGCGTAAAGCTAAGAAGCGTCGCTTTTAATTAGAAAGTTCCCAAATTCGGTCGGTCGATTGAATTTAGGAGCTTTTTATTTTTGGCCAAAAAAAGTGACGCCGCGAGGTGCGGCGTCACAAGTTGCAGGTCTTTCTCTATTTCTTGAGGACAACTTTGCCCATCATCTTGTGACTGGCGACCAGTTGAAAGGCTTGTCGCAAGTGTTCGGCGTCAAGCGGCGTGATGGTCTTGGTCAGGGTCGAGGTGAGCTCACCGCTATCCAAGAGTCGGCTAATTTCGTTGAGCGTGTGGTGCTGGGTCAGCATGTCATCGGTCTGGAAGAAGGCCTTGGTAAACATCCACTCCCAGGCGAAGGTGGCGCGCTTGCGTTTAAGGGCGACCAGGTCTAATGGTTCCGAGCTCCCGGTAATGGAAACGATTTTGCCGCTGGGCTTGATCAAATCCACAATTTCGGCCCAGTGTTGGTTGAGGTTACTGAGCTCTAAGATGTAGTCCACGTACTGGTGGCCTAATGCCCGAACTTGGGGCACGATGTCCTGCCGGTGGTTGACCACCGCGTCGGTTCCGTGGTCCTTGGTCCAGGCGATGGTCTCCGGCCGAGAGGCAGTCGCAATGACGGTCAGTCCGGCCCAGTGGGCGAGCTGAGTGGCCACGGAACCGACGCCGCCGGCCCCATTGATGACCAGTAAGGTCTTGCCGTGGTTATCCGCGTGCGGGTCGATACCCAATTGTTCAAAGAGGGCTTCCCAAGCCGTCATGGCCGTTAGTGGCATGGCGGCACTCTCGGCGATTCCGAGTTTTTTAGGCGCGTTACCAACGATACGTTCGTCGATCAATTGGTAGTCGGCGTCGCTCCCGGCACGGTTGAAGTCGCCAGAGTAGAAGACCCGGTCTCCCGGCTTGAATAAGGTGACGTCGGGGCCCACGGCGTCAACCGTGCCAACCGCATCCCAACCTAAAACGACGGGGTGGTCCGGGGTGGCGTCCTTGGTGGTTAGGCCAATCAGGTCGACGGGGTTCACCGAAACGGCGTCGACCGCGACGAGCAGGTCACGGCCAGCTGGCGTCGGCTTGGGTAAGTCTAGGTCGCGTAAACTTTGCGGATCATCTAAGGGTAAATGTTGCGTAAAACCAATAGCGTGCATAGTGGATTAGTCCCTTTCTTTTTGTAAGTGTAACCCCAGCGTACCGACTTTTGGAAAAAACTGCAAGTCACACGGCTCCAAACCTGACGACTTACGGGATAAGGTGTAAACTGAATAGGTATTAAGAATTTAGGAGGAAACCGAAATGAGTTTAGAAACCCAATTAACTGAAGATTTGAAGACGGCCATGAAGGCCCACGACAAGTTGACCCTGAGTGTTGTGCGGATGATCAAGGCCGCTGTCATGAACGAAAAGGTCAAGCAGGGTCACGACTTAACGCCGGAAGAAGAACTCTCGGTGGTTTCCCGTGAATTGAAGCAACGCAAGGAATCCATGGCCGAGTTTGCCAAGGGTAACCGGGACGACTTAGTTGCGGGCGTCAAGGCAGAAATCGCAATCGTGGAGAAATATGCGCCTAAGCAATTAAGCGATGACGAAATTACTAAGATCGTTGCCGACAGTATCGCCAAGGTCGGTGCGACCAACATGGGTGACTTCGGCAAGGTCATGGGTGCCGTGATGCCCCAGGTCAAGGGTAAGGCTGACGGAAACCAGGTCAACCAAGCGGTTAAAGCGCAACTCAACAAATAAGCTTGTCAGAAGGGCCACCACGGACGGTCGCGTTCGGGTGGCCCTTTTTTGACCAAGGAGGCGAACGGGATGGCAATTCAGTATCGGCAAATGACCACAATCTCACCGGCCTTACGGCGACTCCTCTTGTCGGCGGACCCCCAGTGGTCGCACGTCAGTGATGCATTGACCGCAGGAATCGGCTGGGCGGGGTACCAAGACGATGTTCTGGTGAGTGCCAGTATCCTGGTGCCCCACGGTGCGACGACGTTGGAAGTCGCTAACTTAGCTGTGGCGAGCACTTATCAGCGTCAGGGGCTCGGCCGCGCAATGATCGACTTCGCGCGGGACTGGGCGATCCAGCGGCGGTATCGGCGGTTAAAGGTGGCAACGGGGACTACTAGTCTAGGACCACTGATAATGTACCAAAAGTGTGGGTTTCGGGTGGTCAAGGTCGAGCCAAATTACTTTACGACCCACTACCGGCGGCCCATCGTTGAAAATGGCGTGGTCCTGAAAGATCGCCTGGTTTTGCAACAGGCCATCGGCTCGAAATCGACGGGGCCGGTAATTTAGCCCGGAATACTTTTAGAATCCCCGGTGGTATGCTAAAATTCAGGTATCAGGTAACATAATCTTAAACACGAAGGAGCCACCGTATTTGACTGAAAACGCGATGATTGAAAAAGAATATATCCTAGAAAATCCCGCTGACGAAGCGGGGCTTTTGGGTGCACAGGATCAATTTGTGACCTTGCTGGAGGAGGGCCTGTCGGTAACGATTAAACCCTTCGGAAATTCAATCAAAGTTGCGGGCGACGCAACCGCGGTCGATCAGGCATTGAACATTCTGCGCAACATGAGTGGCCTGTTAGCCAAGGGCATCAGCCTAAACAGTGCCGACGTGGTCAGCGCCATGAAGATGGCAGATAAGGGCACGTTGACCTACTTCCAGGACCTCTACACCGAAAAGCTCTTGAACGATGCGAAGGGGCGGCCGGTCCGGGTCAAGAACTTCGGCCAACGCCAGTATATCGACGCTATCAAGCACAACGATATCACCTTCGGCATTGGCCCGGCCGGGACGGGGAAGACTTACCTGGCCGTGGTCATGGCCGTGGCGGCCTTAAAGCACGGGGATGTCGAGAAGATCATCCTGACGCGGCCGGCCGTGGAAGCGGGCGAAAGCCTGGGCTTCCTGCCGGGTGATTTGAAGGAAAAGGTCGACCCGTACCTGCGGCCCATCTACGACGCGTTGTACGCCATCTTGGGCGCGGAACACACCACCCGGTTGATGGACCGAGGTGTGATTGAGATTGCGCCACTAGCCTACATGCGGGGGCGGACGTTGGAATCGGCCTTTGTCATCTTGGATGAAGCGCAGAACACAACCAACATGCAGATGAAGATGTTCCTCACGCGACTCGGGTTCGGGTCGAAGATGATCGTCAACGGAGATATCTCCCAGATTGACCTGCCGAATAACGCCCGTTCCGGGTTGGTGCAGGCCCAACACATCTTACAGAACGTGTCGCATATCTCGTTTGTGACCTTCAGCGCTGACGACGTGGTCCGGCATCCCGTCGTGGCTCGCATCATTAATGCTTACGAAGCCAACGATACTAAACCAAATGGAGCTAAGAAATAAAATGGATTTAGAGATTTATGATAAGACGCAAGCGGGCGTACCCGCCGAACACGTACAACTGATCAAGGATGTTCTGGAATACGCCGGCAAGTACCTGAAGCTGGCTGAGAGTACGGAAATGTCCGTCACGTTGATGAACAACGAAGACATCCACCGCATCAACAAGCAGTACCGTGGGGTCGACCGGGCCACCGACGTCATCAGCTTCGCCATCGAAGACGATGAGGATGAAGACGACGAGTTTCCGTTGATCATGGACGACGAGCTGGCGGCCGAGATTCCCGAAAACATCGGGGACATCTTCGTGTCGATGGATAAGGTCAGTGAACAGGCCGAGTATTTAGGCCACTCCTACGAACGCGAACTGGGTTTCCTGGTCGTCCACGGGTTCTTACACCTGAACGGCTACGACCACATGGAGCCCGAAGACGAGAAGGTCATGTTTAAGCTGCAGGCCGATATCTTAGACGCCTATGGCCTCAAGCGATAAGCAGACCGGAAAGAACCGGGCGTTCGGGCAGTCCCTGCAGCACGCGTTAGACGGGCTCAAGGCGCTGTACCGCTACGAACGGAATTTTCGCAAGCACCTGATCTTCGGCACCCTTGCCGTGTTGGCCGGTATCATCTTGCAGCTAACGGTCAACGAATGGCTGTGGTTGACCTTGGCCATTTTCCTGGTGTTGATCGCCGAAACGGTCAACACCATCGTCGAGGCTGTCGTAGATCTCGTGGTCGGAAAAAATTACCATCACCTTGCCAAGCGGGCTAAGGATGTGGCCGCGGGGGGCGTGCTGTTAGCGGCGCTTTTCGCGGTCGTCGTCGCGTGCCTGGTGATGTTGCCAGCGTTAGCGCGTTGGTTCTGAGGAGGAAATAAGCATGGATAATCCAAATTATAAATCAGGGTTCGTGGCCATCGTTGGCCGGCCCAACGTCGGGAAGTCGACGTTTTTAAACCGGGTGATTGGGCAAAAAATCGCCATCATGTCGAACACGGCCCAAACCACTCGAAACAAGATTCAAGGTATCTACACCACCGATGATGCACAAATCGTGTTCATCGATACGCCGGGGGTTCACAAGCCCAAGACGGAACTAGGGAACTACATGGTCAAGTCGGCATTGTCGGCCTTAAATGAGGTCGATGCGGTGCTGTTCATGATTAATGCTGCTGAGAAGCGCGGGGCCGGGGATAACTTTATCATCGACCGGTTAAAGGGCATCAAGGCACCGGTTTACTTGTTGATCAATAAGATCGACCAGATTCACCCCGATGACATGTTGACGGTGATGGACCAGTACAAGACGGCGCTGCCATGGAAGGCTGTTTACCCAATCTCCGCCCTGGAGGGCAATAACGTCGACGAGTTCTTACACGACTTGGTCGACCAGATGCCCCACGGACCACAGTACTACCCCGAGGACCAATTGACCGACCACCCCGAACGGTTCGTGGTCAGTGAGTTGATTCGGGAGAAAATCTTCATGTTGACCCGTGAGGAAGTGCCGCATTCCGTGGCCGTGGAAATTGAAAGCATGAAGAAGCAGAAAAACGACCAGGTGCGCATCGAAGCCACCATTATCGTTGACCGGCCGACCCAAAAGGGAATCCTGATTGGCAAGGGCGGGAGCATGCTCAAGAAGATTGGGACTCTAGCGCGCCAGGATATCGAACACCTCCTGGGGGATTCGGTCTACCTGCAGCTCTTCGTCAAGGTCCAACCCGGCTGGCGTGACAAGTCCAACTTGTTGAAATCCTACGGGTACCGGAACAGCGACATCTAGATAATAGAAATTTGCGCTAGTGTTGCCTTGCCGGTCAGTCAAAACGGGGCTGGAACGCCGTGGACTAGGTCATCGCCTTACCGGGTGGTCGTTGGCTGTGGTCGGGCCTAGCCAATAAATTTTGTATAAAAGTAGCACGACTGAAATCTGGTGGATCAAGTGGACACCAGATTTCTTTATTGTCTGTGTGGCATATTAGCTGTTGAAGGATTGTCATGACTTGACGCCATTTGGCTAGCCGGGGGGGCCTACTTAAGTATGTGGGTACCTAGGCGTTAATCAGCAAGTCGTCATTATTGTTAAAGTCCACGCTTATGACACTTACATGACGCTGCTTTTATAAGTCGATACTGACTGATTTCTAAAGATTTTATGCGTTGTTTAATTGTTAGTACGACTTTAGCAGAGTGGCGTCGGCGTTTTGGGCTGAAGACCGAGTTCTGGAGACGCGTGGGCTTTACGCGGCTTTAGAATCGTGTCCACTACGGGAAAAGGAAGCCGGCAGAACGGCGCGGCGGTTTTTATCACCGTTGCCACGCAGCCAAGCTTAAGTTCAAAGAAAGGAGCGGGGACCATGGCCCATCATGTGACGGATTTTCATGGGATTCTGCTGTTTCGGCGGGACTACGCCGAGCGGGATTACCTGATCAAGTTTCTGACCCAGGAGTTTGGCAAGAAGATGTTCCTGGTCCGGGGCGCCAAGAAGCGCGGGTTTAAGATGACGGCGGACATCCTGCCGTTCACCGAGGGGAGCTACGTTGGTGACATCTCCGACGATGGCTTGTCCTATATTCGGACGGCCCGCGAGACCACCCGGTTCCAGGAGATTGGGGCCGACATCTTCAAGAACGCCTACGCGACCTACATCATGAGCTTAGTCGACACCGCCTTTCCGGACGGCCAACCGTTGCCAGACTGGTATCATCGCGTGCGGCGGGCCCTAGAACTGATTGACGAGGGGCAAAATGCGGCCATCGTGACCAACATTATTGAGATTCAGCTGATGCCGGCCTTTGGGGTCGCCCCCCAGCTCCAGGGGTGTGCGGTCTGTGGGCGCAACGACTTGCCGTTTGACTACTCCGAAAGTTATGGTGGTCTCCTGTGCCAGAACCACTGGAACGTCGATCCCCGGCGGCTGCACTTGAGTCAACGGACCATCTATTACCTGCGCCAGTTCTCGGTGATCGACCTCGACCGGGTCCACGCTATCAAGGTCAAGGAGACCACCGAGCACGCCCTGCGCCAACTGATGGATGAGATCTATGCCAGTCAGATTGGGGTCCATCCGCGCAGCAAGCGCTTCTTGGACCAGATGCAGACCTGGGCACCCAAACTTGAAAATAAGCCGACGACTGATGATTGACAACGGCCGGTCGGCGGCTTATCATTAAATTCAGTTAAATAAGTCGGCTATGATGAATGAAAAGCACGGCGGGTGAGGATACAGCGAGTTCGGGGCAGTGGAAGCCGGACCCTTACCGCCGGGGCATTGGCACATTCGGAGTCGTTTCCAAGTAAGCTGCTAGTCCATTGCGACTAGAAGTAGGGTGGAACCGCGAAATTAACTTCGTCCCTACGTGAATCTCTTTAGTGTAGATTCACGTGGGGACTTTTTTTGTGCGCTTATTTAGATCGATAAGGAGGAACAGCATCCATGACAGAAAAACTGTCCATGCAAGCAATCATTTTAAAGCTTCAACAGTATTGGTCCGCACAGGGCTGCATGCTGATGCAGGCTTACGACACGGAAAAAGGGGCCGGTACCATGAGTCCCTACACGTTCTTACGGGCAATCGGACCAGAACCTTGGAACGCCGCCTACGTTGAACCATCTCGGCGGCCAGCCGATGGTCGTTACGGTGAGAACCCTAACCGGTTGTACCAACACCACCAGTTCCAGGTCATCATGAAGCCATCCCCCGACAATATTCAGGAACTTTACCTGAACAGTCTGCGGGAATTGGGGATCGACCCCTTGGAGCACGACATTCGGTTCGTTGAAGACAACTGGGAAAACCCATCCATGGGTTGTGCCGGTGTTGGTTGGGAAGTTTGGTTGGACGGGATGGAAGTCACCCAGTTCACCTATTTCCAAGTCGTGGGGGGCCAAAACGTGGACCCCGTGACCTCCGAAGTCACCTACGGGTTGGAACGGCTGGCGTCTTACATTCAAGACGTCAACTCCGTCTTTGACTTGGAATGGGCCGATGGTGTCAAGTACGGCGACATCTTTAAGGAACCCGAATACGAGCACTCCAAGTACAGCTTTGAAGAAAGCAACCAAGCCATGCTATCCAAGCACTTCGACGAGTACGAAGACGAGGCCAAGAAGCAGATTGCTAACGGTCTGGTGCACCCGGCCTACGACTACGTGCTGAAGTGTAGCCACACCTTTAACCTGCTGGATGCCCGCGGTGCCGTTTCCGTCACGGAACGGGCCGGCTACCTGTCCCGGATTCGGAACATGGCCCGCGCCATCGCGAAGGCCTTCGTGGCTGAGCGGAAGAAGCGTGGTTTCCCATTGATTAAAGATGAGCAACTACGCGCCAAGTTATTAGCGGATTCTGAGGAGGCAAAATAATGGCACACACATTTTTACTAGAAATTGGGTTAGAGGAAATGCCAGCCCACGTGGTAACGCCCGCCATTCGGCAACTTCAGAAGCGCGTTGCCGATTATTTGAAGGACGAACGCGTAAGCTACGAAGCCATCAAGCCGTTTTCCACGCCCCGGCGGTTGGCCATCGAAATTACCGGCTTAGCCGATAAGCAAGAAGACATCAGCGAATCCGTTAAGGGACCGGCGAAGAAGATCGCCCAGGACGCCGACGGTAACTGGACCAAGCCAGCCATTGGGTTCACCCGCGGCCAAGGCTTGACGCCCGACGATATCGTCTTTAAGGAATTCAAGGGGACCGAATACGTCTACGTTGACAAGTTCATCGCCGGCAAGCCGGTCGCCGAGGTTCTGGCGGGTCTACGCGACATCATCATGGCGATGACCTTCCCGACCATGATGAAGTGGGGCACCCACCACTTCGAGTACATCCGGCCAATTCGTTGGCTGGTTGCCCTGTTGGATCAAGACGTGATTCCGTTCAGTATCCTGGACGTTAGCACCGATCGTTTGACCCGGGGTCACCGGTTCTTGGGCAAGGAAATCAGCTTGAACACGGCCGCCGACTACGAGGAAGCCTTGACCAGTGAATTCGTGATTGCCGACGCCGACAAGCGTAAGGCCTTAGTTAAGAAACAAATCGAAAAGATTGCTAGTGACCACGACTGGGACGTCACCATCGACGCCGGGTTGTTGGAAGAAGTTAACAACTTAGTCGAATGGCCAACCGCCTTCGAGGGGAACTTCGACGAGAAGTACCTGACGATTCCGGATGAAGTCCTGATTACGTCCATGCGGGATCATCAACGGTTCTTCTACGCACGGGATAAGGCAGGCAAGCTGTTGCCAAACTTTATTTCCGTCCGGAACGGGACCGACCACGACCTCCAAAACGTGGTCGCTGGGAACGAGAAGGTTCTGACGGCGCGTCTGGAAGACGCCATGTTCTTCTACAAGGAAGATCAGAAGAAGACTATTGCTGACTTCGTGGAACGGCTGAAGAGCGTTAGTTTCCACGATAAGATCAGTACCATGGCCGAAAAGATGGCCCGGGTCGAGGCAATCGTGACGGTTTTGGCCAAGCGTCTGGACCTAAACGACGCCCAGACCAAGGCCGCTGTGCGCGCCAGCCAGATCTACAAGTTTGACCTGGTCACCGGGATGGTCGGCGAATTCGCCGAACTCCAAGGGGTCATGGGCGAGAAGTACGCCCTGTTACAGGGTGAAGATCCCGCTGTGGCGCAAGCCGTACGCGAACACTACGAACCAATCTCAGCCGATGGGGCGTTGCCAACGTCCGTACCGGGTGCCGTTTTGGCCTTGGCCGACAAGTTCGATAGCATCCTGACCTTCTTCGCAGCGGGGATGATTCCAAGTGGGTCCAACGACCCGTACGCCCTGCGTCGTCAGGCCACGGGGATTGTGCGGATTGCTACCGACCAGAACTGGTCATTACCGGTTGCCGACTTGGCCAATGCGTTTATCGCGGCCGAACAGGCAGCTAACGTGGCACCGGACTTAGATCAAACGAAGCAGATCGATGCCATCGTCGACTTCATCAAGGAACGGGTCCGTAAGATCTTCAAGGGTGCCAAGATTCGTTACGACATCGTGGACGCCGTGTTGGGTGGGAGCAGTAGTGATATTGCCGACCTGTTTACGGCCGCTGACATCCTGACGGCCCACGCCGCTGATGACAACTTCAAGGCCGTGATCGAGTCCTTGACGCGGGTCATCCGCTTGAGCCAGAAGGCGCCGAAGAACATAACCGACGTCACCATCGACGCGGACAAGTTCGAAAATGCCAGTGAAGGCGAACTGCACCAGGGTGTTGAGACGGTCGCGGCCGCCGCACCAAAGGGTCTAAACGCCCTTTATGCGGCCCTGGCGGACATTCAACCCGCCATCGCCGACTACTTCGAGGCCACCATGGTCATGGCCGAAGACGAAGCCGTCCGGAACAACCGGTTGGCGGAACTCAGTCGGTTAGCGAAGTTAGCCCTGCAACTGGGTGACTTGGATCAATTGATTGTGAAATAACATTAATTAAAAGTGGGCGAAGTAGCCTACACGCCAAAGGTCGCTACCGGGATGGGCAGCGGCCTTTGACATACATAGGGGAGGTAACGATGGTGAAGAAGACGCTACGCGTAGCGGTTCAAGACGCGACTCAGTGGCTCGTGATTGGCGTTGCCTTTGGGGTGGTCACGGCACCGCTAGCGTGGCTGTTCCATCGACCAGCGTTTAATGGCTTGGTGGGGCTGTGGTGGCATAGTCCGCATAAGCTAGCTTTTACGGGTGTTGTCGGTGCGACGATGGTTGGTAGTTGGCTGGTATTGGTTCTCCTGTTTTGGGCCCTGGAGAGTCTAAAGTGGGCCATGGGGCGTCACGATAAATTTTAAACCTAAAAACGATGCGCTCGGGTAAGCTTTCTCGTGCGCATCGTTTTTTAGGCTTTAAAGACTGATACTAAAGATAGCTTAATTTTTAAAGGCGTATTGCTGGTAAGCACGGCGTAAGAAGTCTGGTGTGTGCGTGTATAAAAAGTGGGCGAGTTGTTCTTGGGTCAGAGGACTGTCGCTCGTCAGCCATTCCGTTAGCAGGCCCGTCATGCCATAGGTGTGGTAGGCAATGGCCGTATGCATGTCCTGGGTGAACGGTTGGTCGCCCAGGCTGGCGCGAACGGCTTTACTAGCGTTTTGCACGTTGAACTGCTGGATGCAGCGGTTAATGGCATTTTGTGAATGATCGGTGTAGACCTTGCGGTAAAAGGTCTGGTGGTTGGCAATCCGTGTGAGACCGGCAGTTAGACGGTCGACCGAATACTCGGGGACCTGATCGCCATAGATGACGGAAAAATCGTACAAGATGTTCCAGGCAACTAAGGCATATTTGTCATGAAAATGATAATAAAAGGTTTGAGGAATCGTGTCACACCTTTGGCAAAGGGTCACGACACGAATCTCGTCTAACGTTTGAGATTTCAGCATTCGTTGGAGTTCTTGCGCAAACATTAATTTCGTTCGATTTTTAAGGGCCATATGAATTTCCTCCAAGGATTTATTAATTGCCTATAGCGTATCACGTTACCGTCTAAAATTTAGATGAAAAGGCTCTTTCATCTAATGAAGGTCAGGCAATTTCCTGTTAACATGTGGGCAATCAAGAAAAAAGGATGGCGACTTGAACGTGAAAATTATGGTAACGGGTGCCACTGGTGACTACGGGCGGTACGCCTTGGCGTATTTACAAAAGTTTGCGCCGGATGCGGACTTATACGGTCTGGTTCGACGCGACGGCCAGGGGGCTGACCTTAGTAAGCGAGGAATCCACCTGCGGGTCGGAGACTACGCGAATCTGCCGGCGATGACCCAGGCATTGCGAGGTATCGACCGCCTATTATTCGTGTCAACGCCGACACCGGCAGTTCAAAAAAACGTGGTGCTGGCGGCGCAGAAAAATCAGGTCGGCTACGTGGCCTACACCAGTATCTACCGACCGGACCTCGCGAAGTTTGGCCTGGAACGGAATCATTTGCAAACGGAGCGGTGGCTCAAGTCTGCGGGTCTGCATTATACGGCGCTACGTAACGACTGGTACCTGGAAGTCAATCAGGCGATGTTTACAATGGCTAAGCGAGCACATGCATTTCCGTATTTTTCGACCGATGGGGTCCTGTCCTTTGCACTCAAGCGTGAGTATGCCGAGGCTGGTGCACGGGTCATTAGCGGTGCCGGTGCTGGTGAAGTCGTGAATTTGGCGGGGACGCCGGTTACCTATCCGGAGTTGGGGGCGGCTACGCAAGCGGCCGTGGGTCACGCTTTGCGGATTCAGCCGGTTACCGAAACCGCGTTTATGTCGCAGATGACTCAGGCCGGCATCATGGGCGCTGGCGTCGCGGATGCGTACCAACAGTATGCCTGTGACCCGCAAAATGGCGCCCGGGATGCGGATTCGACTGAATTTGAGCGACTCTTGGGTCATCCGCTAACGCCATATGCGGCGGCGATTCGCGAACTACTTTGAAAGCACTTAAGATAACTCTGGTTATTTGGTGACGCTAAAGGAGCTGGCATTAGTCCTTTAGGATACTTGATATCGGCATTGCCTGTTGGGCGTACTTTTCGGTGCCATCGGCCAGTGCCTGGTCGTAATAGCGGCATTTGAAATCTAAAACGGCCATCGTCTGTTGCATTTGACGCAGGGTTTCCGCGAAGTTTTGACGAATCTCGTAAAACATCTGTTGGCGCTGGGCTAACGAGGCGTCGCCCTGGGCAATCAATTCGGTGAATTTTTGGATTTCCTTGATGGAGAGGCCCGCCTTCTTGAGGCATTCGATGACCCGAATCGTGTCGATGTCTTCTTGGGTAAACTGACGGACGCCGTTGGCCGATTTTTGTAAATGCGGTAGAAAGTGGAGACTGTCGTAATAGCGAAGCGTGGATCGGGGGATGTTCAACTGTTCAGCGACTTGGCCGATGCTATAAGTAGTTCTTGGGGTGGTCATGATTTTCCTCCTTGACTTAAAGTTAACTTTAGGGCTTATGATACCCCTAAGTAAGACCAAAAACGTGAAAGAAGGACTTAATTTTGAAGAAACCCTATATTATCTGTCATATGATGACTTCCGTGGACGGGCGCATCGATTGTGACATGACCGCGCAGCTAACTGGTGTCGAGAATTATTATGCGACCCTAGACGCCCTGGACGTCCCCACGCGAATCAGTGGCCGCGTGACGGCGCAAACGGAGCTGACCAGTGGTGAGCGCGTGCCGCAACAGGCGGGGAACTTTGGCAAAGAAGGGGTCGCACAGAACACAACGGCCACCAGTTATAATGTCATCATGGATACTCGGGGAACGCTGGCCTGGGCCCACGATGCGGCTGGCCAGCAACCCCATCTGATTATCATGAGTGAGCAGGTCAGTCCGGCGTATCTGGATTACCTGAACGAACGGGGGATTTCGTGGATTGTGACCGGCCAGAAACAGATTGATTTGGCCCGGGCCATGGAGATTTTGGCAACGACATTCGGGATTCAGCGGGTTGCCATCGTTGGGGGTGGCCGCATCGACGGCGGTTTCCTGGATGCCGGCCTGATTGATGAGATCAGTATCTTGATTGGGGTCGGTGCCGATGGTCGGGTCAACCAGCCGACGTTGTTCGACGGGCGTCCGGAGACTCGAAAGCCGGTGCCCCTGGCCTTAAAGGACGTTCAAAGCTACAAAGATGGCGCCGTTTGGTTACGCTATACGGTGAAAAAGTAACTGGGTGGATCAGTAGCCAAGTGCGTTCGTTTGACGGTTATTCGTGGGAAACGTATTCTAGATAAATAAAGCGGATTCATTTTGAATGGTCAACACGGTACTTGGCCACACTTAATTTGTGAGCCATAAGGCGGCCGAATTTTGGGATGCGTCTATTGTCAGCTAGTGAAGAACCATGGTCATTTGTACCGTGGTTCTTTTGGGTTAGGGGGAGTGGTTTTGAATCGATTAGTACGTTTATCAACACGAATCAGTACCAGCGCGGTGGCGAAGATTATCCAGCAGACGTTGGCCCTATTGTTTCCGATTATGTTACTGGGGAGCTTTGCGGAGGTTTTGAAATTCACCTTTTTGACGCCCAGTGGCTACATGGCGCGGTTGTTTAACATCCCCGGCTGGTTACCGTTTGCCGGGGAGCTGACCGGTGTCATGGGGGTCGTTTTTCACTGTACCATCGACATGATTGCGTTGTATGGGGCTTACGGGGCCGCTTATTATACGGCCAAATGGTATGCCAATCCCGAGTTGGCACCGATTACGGGGGCGACGGGCATCCTGGCCTTTTTGATGATTGCCTACCGGCCGGTTGCTGGCAATCCGTTGAACTTTAGCAATGCCCTGATGGCGGAGGGCTTACTGGTGGCGCTAGTCGTGGGGTACTTCTGTGGTCGAATCATGGGCTGGCTGACGCATGCGACCATGACCAGTGCTTCTTTCCAACTGCTAACGCCGATTTTGGTCATCATGGTCCTGGCAGCCATCGTGAGTCTGCTGGAGCACATTGGTGGAACGCTTGAATTGCCAACTTATCTAGCCAGTTTCGTCACCCAGCATTCGCAGGGCCACGCCTTGTTGTACGTACTGGGGTTGGGGGCCTTAACGGACCTGCTGGCGTGGATGGCGATTGGGGGGCCGTTCATCAACGCCCCGACCTTCACGGATGCGCCGTCCTGGGCCAACATGAACAGTGCGTTGCGGCAAGGCTCAGCCTGGAACGTCCCGTATCCGTTCACGGACACCACGCTGTTCCATAGCTTCGCCAACTTTGGTGGGAGCGGCGTGACCCTGGCGTTAATTATGGCGATTTTGCTCTTTTCTAAGCAGGCACGGAGCCGAACCGTTTCGAAGTGGGCCATCTTCCCGGCGATTTTTAACAACCATTACCCCATGATGATGGGGATTCCGGTGCTATTTAATCCGATTTTCCTGATTCCGTTCGTGCTCGCCCCACTGGTCAACATGGTCATCGCGGCCGGGTTCATCCTGTTAAAATGGGTGCCGGTCGCGGCCTACCCGGTGCCGGCGGGGACGCCCGGGCCGTTGATCGCCTTTATCGGGACCAATGGTAACTGGCTATCACTTCTGCTGGGAGCGGGGTTGATAACCCTAGATGTGCTGATCTACTGGCCGTTCGTTCAGCTGGCCGACCGCGTAACGGAGGTGGACCAATGAAACGACTAAAATGGTTGATTTGGCTGCTGGTGGGTCTTACGCTTAGCGGTATTCTGATTACCGCCTCGTTGCGCTGGTCCCGGCAAAACGTGGCGGACCTGAGCCGGTGGCGCAATTCGAAGCTGTCCCCCGTCATCATGATTCCGGGTAGTTCGGCGACGGAGAACCGCTTTGACCGGCTGGTGGCCAAGTTAAACGCTGGCAATAAAAATCCCCATAGCCTCCTGAAGGTCCGGGTCACCAACGACGATCGGCTACATTTTTCTGGCCGGATTCGCCAGGGGGATAACGAGCCCATCATCGTGGTCGGTTTCGAGAACAACCACGACGGTTACGGCAACATCCAGCAACAGGCCCGGCGCTTTAACGTTGCCTTTAAGGCGCTGGCGACCCAGTACAGTTTTAATAATTTCAAGGCGATTGGCCACTCTAACGGTGGGCTAATCTATACGGCCTTCCTGGAGACCTACTATCCTAAGTATGCCCGCCGGATTACGCTGAAACGCCTGATGACGATTGGTTCGCCCTATAATTTCAACGAAAAATCGATTCATCACAAGACCCAGATGTTGTCCGACTTTATTCGACGTCGGACGCGGTTACCGGCAAACTTGACGGTATATTCGGTGGCGGGGACCCAGACCTATAATTCCGATGGGTTGGTGCCCCTGGGCAGTGTGATGGCCGGGAAGTACGTGTATCAGGAACAGGTCAAACACTACACCACGATTTCCGTTTCGGGGGATGATGCGCAGCATTCCGACCTGCCCCAAAACGCCCAAATCATCGACCTGATTAACCGCTACATGCTGGACCGTCCCCAGAGTCGCCAGATTTTGCCGAACACGCCTTATCTGAACGGAAAAACAGAGTAGCAGGTATTAAAACGGCGTGACCAGAGGGATTTTCTCGGTCACGCCGTTTTAACGTCTGAGTTTGTTGACGGAATTACAGGGTGGCTGATAAGTAATTTGTTAAGGAATTGTAATCTGCTGTTTATAATCATTAGGGTAAAATAGTATAGTGAATACGAGGAGGATTGGTTATTGATGCAAAAGAAAGTCATCGGGGCATTGGTCGTTATGGCCGGTTTACTGGGCGTAAGCAGTGGGGGCCAGACCGCTCAGGCCGCTAGTAAAAAAACGAGTCCCTATCTTAACAACAGTACCGAGTACGTGCGGTTAAAGAAAACCATGTACGTGGGGATTTCACAGAAGTCGGGCAAGACCTATAAGCCCCTGCTGAAGAAGAAGGGGTCCCTATTAGCCGTGGCCGGTATTGGTGGCGCGGCCAACGACACCGACAAGGCTGGTAACGTGATTGTCCGCGCGGCCTTTACGTCGGGGGCGGTCCACTACAACCGACTGAAGAAGTTAAAGTATAAGGGAATGATTTCGATTCCGTTTAAAAAGTCGGACTTCAAGTCGGTTAAACTCAAGGCGCCCATCCGGACCATGCTATTTCAACAGGGGACCGGGTTCAAGTCACTGGGCAATTGGCAATACGCAACGCCGGCCGCCTTTTATCTGACACTGGACAACTACCTGCAGGTTTATAGTGCCAAGGCCATGTCCCAACGGGTCGGGGGTGCTTGGAAGATGTCCAGTAGTAACCTTTGGAAACCGACGCATTCGGAGAAGGTCTCGAAGGTCACGGTCAAGGGTAACACCACGGTGATCGATTACAAGAAACCGTTGGCGGGTGTGCCTGGTAAAAAGATCTCGAAGAACCATTACCGATTGACGATTAAGGATTTGAAGCAAAAACACATCCAGACCTTTGATCCGGTTGACGACACCTACGATTCCCAGGGAACCTGGACCGATTACACGGTCAACGGGAAGGCGTACTTTGTGGGGCAGTTGGAACGCGGGTTGGATTAGGTTAAATATACAAGAAGCGTATTTACCAGTAACGGTGAATACGCTTTTTTGTTGTGCAAGCTATTTTTCGCTCGGGTGTCGGTTAGAACCCCGACTATGGTATAGTTAGGGCAACCTAGTTTAACCGAAGGAGCATTATCCATGAGTTCAAAAAGACGATTCGAACAAACCACGGTCTACACCACCCGTACCGAAAAGGGGCTGGTCACCGTCAAGTGTGACGGCGAGACCTACCAAGTCAAGAACGGCGGACACACCGGCCTGAACTTGGTCAGTATCTTGCCCTTAGCCCAACGCGATGACCTGAAAAATGTTGACCTTAACGAAGAAGTTGATTTCACCGGAACTGAGATATTCTTGACCAGCGACACCGGTTCGGTCTCCGCCCAACTACCAGCGGGACATTACCTGATGAATCCCCGCAAGCGTGAGGAGCTGACGGACGCCCAACTCGATGCCCTGGATTTGGACAACCTGCCCACCGTTGAATACGGCGCCTACCTGTTTCAGGTGACCGACTAATTGCAAAATGACCCGTTACCGTTTCGGCGGTAGCGGGTCATTTTATTTGCCGTTAGAAAAGGCAGGTTGCTTTTCTAGCAAAAAAACAACGACGCTTCATTGGCACGAATTGGTTAAGTGGTAGTATCAGCAACCGAAAGGGAGCAGGTAATCATGAAAAAGAAACTTTTATTGGGGGGATTGGCGGTTGCGTTGCTCGGAACCGGCGCAGCAATTAGTCCAAGTAATTTGGTTGAAGCTAAGGCGGCCGCCAGAATTATTCAATCGGTATCGTGTGACCCGGGGCTTACCATGCCAAGTCTCGTCAGTCGGCGTACGTGTGGAATCAACGGCATACGACTGAGGTGCATAATTTGCGGAACTTCCCCCACACGACTTGGTATGCTCAGAAGACCGTTGTGATGCGATTCGGCCAGCAGTATTTAACCTATCTCAAAGTAACGAGTGGTAATGGGAAGGAATCAGGGTACGTATGGCGCGGCTACCTATTAAAAGGTGAATACAGCAACGCCACCCCGGCCAATTCGAAGCGTAATGCGAAAGTAATTGCCAGAGATGACTTTGGGCAAACCATGACGACGGCCGATATTGACGACACACTTAATCACCAATTGGTGGGCCTATTTCCAGGTACGATCAATGATGCCAAAACGCAACAGGTTGCCGATCGCTATTATCTTGACTTGACGTCTGGGATTATGGATCTATTCGGCGATGATGTTGAGAGTTTTTATCCCAATACTGTCAAGGTAAGAAGATTTGTCGTATCAGACGAAAATATCACCAGCTCAAAACCAACTTTTTGACGTTTGAAAAAAGGGTCTTAGGTCAGGCATTACCAGACCACTCGAAATTTGGTGACTATGCAGGATACCATATTGGTGCCTATGCCTTTCCGAAGGGGTCAGGCTATTATGGACAGGTAGTCGTCGTTTTAATCCCAGCAACAGCCGTATAGCCTAAAAGGCCCGCTAAACAGTGGGCCTTTTTGTGATGAAATTACAATTTTGACCGAATTCGCACGTGTGCCACGATCCACACCAACACGGCGGTGGCCATCACCGCAAAGAGGCCCGTGATGACCCAGTTCCAAGGTTCAGGAACGGTCACGGTCCACCGGGTCAGCGGCTGCCAGGCGGTGCAGAGCAGGTAGGCCGCCACGCCGATGAGGAATACGGCCACCAAGATAACGTTGGGCAGCCATTGCCGCTGGCGAAAGGCCGTGATGTGGAGTAGGCGCATGAACAATAGAATGATGACCGTTTCAAAAATCGGCATCACGATAAACGGCGTGACGTAAAGGACCATCCCGGCGGTGGTCTGGGGACTGCTCATCAGGACCGATAACCAGGTGATGCCAATGATCACACCAATCAAGCCAAATCGGTCACGCCACGGCGCCGGTGGGAGCTGAGCCAATAAAGCGGTCGCCATGGCTTCTGGATCATTGCCAAAGAAGGTTGGAGCATCGGTACCGTCTTTTTCCGCGTCCAACAAATCCTGGAGCATACTCAACAGTTGGGTGTTGATGGCGACCTCGTTACTGAAGAGACGCTGGGTGGTGCAGTATGTCCGCAGCGCATCGAAGTACCGGGAATCGGCTGGGGTCAAACGCCGCTGCAAGGTGTTGAGTTGGGTCAATAACTGCTTATTCTTGGTCATGAGCCGGTACCTCCTGAAGTAGGTCGTTGACGTTGGTCTTTAACGTGTGCCACTGGGTCGTGAAGTCCTGCAGGGTTTGGCGACCCTGTGGTGTCAGGGCGTAGTATTTCCGGTCGGGGCCGTCGGGGGAAGGTCGCAGGTCACTGGTAAGGTCACCGTTCTTCTCGAGTTTGGCCAGTAGGGGGTAGAGAGTCCCGCCGACCAGGGTGTCAAAACCATGGTGGCGCAGGGCCTGAATCAACTGGTAGCCGTATACGTCGCCGGTCGCGATGGTGGCCAGGACGCAGCCCTCGAGGACGCCCTTGATGAGTTGGGTTTGTTTGATGGTGCGCACCCGCTTTCTAGGTTGCTTTGCTACTTAGTAGTCTACCCGGCGGCAGCTAGCTTGTAAAGCAATCTAGTTGGCCAACGCATTTTCTAAAAATTCGCCAATTGACTTGAATTTATGAGGCAATTATGAAATGATTAAAAATAGATTAGAAAATGTCGACTGATGACCGCCACCGAAATGCGTCTACCGTAAAATGGGGATGACCAGTCGGTTTCCAGCTAAGAGAGGACTTGATTTGCGTGAAAATCACCGAAGGCTACATGCCGTTTCATGGTTACCAGACCTATTACCGTATCGTGGGGGAACCCAACCCCAATAAGGCACCGCTACTCCTATTGCATGGTGGCCCGGGGTCGTCGCATAACTACTTCGAACTCATGGACGATTATGCCGAGACCGGGCGTCAGCTGATTATGTACGACCAAGTCGGCTGCGGGAAGTCGTCGTTGCCCGAGGACGAGGGCGTCTACGTTAAGGAAACCTGGGCTGAGGAATTGGTGGCGATTCGCCAGTTCCTACACCTCGACCAGGTCCACATGTTGGGCCAGTCCTGGGGTGGCATGCTGGAGATGCTGTACCTGACGGCCTACAGCCAGGACGGCGTCAAGAGTGCCATGATTGACGGCTCACCGGCGTCCATCAAGCTCTGGACCCAGGAACAGGAACGTCTGATTTCGTACCTGAGCTACGAGGACCGCGCGGCGATTGCCGAAGCCAAGCGAACCGGTGACTTCACCAATCCCAAGTATCTGGCAGCGAACACCCGCTACATGGAACGGTACTGCTGGGACACGCCGAACGAGAATTCGCCGGAACCCATGCGCCGGCCAACCAACGGCCAACGGGCTAGCCTGATTGCCGAGGGGCCCAATGAGTTTACCGAGAATGGGACCATCAGTGACTACGACGTGACCGACCAGCTGCATAAGATTCACGTACCAGTCCTGGTTACTAACGGGACGGATGACCTCTGCACGCCGCTGATCGCCAAGTCGGTCTACGATCACATCCCAGGTGCCAAGTGGCATCTATTCGCCAACAGCCGGCACCTGGCGTTGTTGGACCAACACGATGAATTCATTGCGGTACTGGACCACTGGTTGAGCGAAAACGATTAAATAGCTAATAAAACGACCGGTTCAGTGACGAACCGGTCGTTTTGCGGTACTTAGAACAGCCGAATCAGCGCGACGCCCGCCGCCATTACCAGTAAACTCACGAGTTGGAGACGGTCGATGGGCTTGCGGGTGGTGCCCAACCAGCCGAACTGGTCGATCAAGAGGCTACCGACCATCAGGCCAATCAAAACGATGACCACGGCCAGGCCGGTTCCCAGAGCCACGGCGAGGTACACGTTGCCGAAGACGTACAGGGCGCCAATCATGCCGCCCAGCCAGAGCCACCAGGTGTTGGCCTGTTGGGTCGTTTCGCGCGGCAAGTGGCGGGTGACCAGGGCAATCACGGCCAGAGTCAGGGTTCCCACCAGAAACGACACGAAGGCGGCCTGGACCTTGGACCCTAGAACCACGCCTAACCGGCCGTTGACCGTGGTTTGAACGGCACTGCCCATGCCAGTCAGGACGCCAGCGAGTCGCCAGAGCCAGAGACTAGCATCCGGTCGGGATGGTGTTGGTTCTAAGCGGTTGTGGTGCCGGTCGATGAGGTCGGTGATGGCGACCGTGCCAATCACGCCGACTAGGACCAACAGGGCGCCGCCGACCCGCAGCGGTGTCAGGACGATGTGGCGGGCGCCGAACCAGGCGAAGTTATCGATTAGCAGGCCCGCCAGGATTTGACCAAAAATTGGAAAAATCACGGTCTGAACGCTGCCTAACTTCGGAAATAAGAGAATGTTCCCGGTCAGGTAAACGACCCCTAGTAGGCCACCGGACCACAGCCACCAGGGCTGGGTGGTGAAAAGCTGCCCGGCAAACAGTAAGCTGCCCTGGCTAACTAGCGTAATGACCGCTAGAAAGGCCGTTCCAATGGCAAATGAAATCAGTGAGGCGCGAAACGGCGACCCCAGGAAGGCCCGTAAACGGGAGTTAATACTGGTTTGAAGGGGCAACCCGATGCCAATCAGGACCCCCACGGCGATGGCAAACACGACAAAACCTCCTTGATATGATGGTATGCCTTAAAGATACACCATTTATCGGCGGTACGGGCAGGCTTTTTCGTTGCCCCGTTGTAGAAAAGGGCGTAAACTGTTCTTTCCACAAATTTATCGATCATGGGTGACGAAAAAACGCCCGTTCGCTGGCAATTTGGAACCTTTTACTTGGTCAATTTTGTGCTTCGTGGTATTATATATTATGTATTTCTACGCACGATTTCCAGTCAAAGAGTCGCACTTTTCGGGTTTCCGGGGTGCGACTTTTCCAGGCTAGGGTGCGCGAACCGAATAAGGAAGGAGGCCGAGTATGGCGAAGATTCCTGAAGAAGTGATTGAAACAGTTCGAACTGCTACGAACATCGCGGATGTGGTGGGGCAGTATGTTCAGTTGAAGAAATCTGGGAAGAACCTGTTTGGCCTCTGTCCCTTCCACGAGGAGAAGACACCATCCTTTTCCGTTACGGAAGATAAACAGATTTTTCACTGTTTCAGTTGTGGTCGGGGCGGTAACGTCTTTAAGTTCCTAATGGAGCTGGAGCACATCAGCTTCCCCGAAGCCGTGGTCAAGGTGGCCGATTTCAGTCACGTGGACCTCGACAGCGAGTACCGGCAGGACGCCAGTACGCCCGCGACCAACTCCAAGACCGGTCAGCTGATCGACCTGCACGAGCAGGCCGCTAAGCTGTACCACCATATCTTGGTCAACACCGAGGGCGGCCAGGCCGCGTTAGACTATCTACACGACCGGGGACTGACCGACGAGACCATCGAGACCTATCAGCTAGGTTTCGCACCGGCTCAACGGTTATTAAAGCCCTTCTTCGACCAACGCCAGGCCGATTACCAGTTGCTCCGACAGAGCGGGCTGTTCATTGAGAACCAGCAGGGCGACCTGCGCGACCGATTTATCGACCGGGTGATGTTCCCGTTACGCAACGCCAGTGGGCACGTGGTGGCGTTCTCCGGTCGTGTATTAAAGCCAACCGAGGACCAACCCAAGTACCTGAATAGTCCCGAAACGACCTTGTTTGCCAAGAGTCGTTTACTGTTCAACTTCGATCTGGCTCGCCCCGCGATTCGGGAGGCCGGTGAGGTCACGTTGTTCGAAGGGTATATGGACGTCATCTCGGCGACCCAGGCGGGCGTACGCAACGGCATTGCCTCCATGGGAACCAGTCTGACCACCGAGCAGATCTATGCGATTGAGCGGACTACCGACACGTTAAACGTCTGCTACGATGGCGATACGCCGGGTCAGCGGGCGATTGAGCGGGCGATTGGCCTGTTGCGTGAACACAGCCACCTGAACCTCAGCGTCATCCAGTTACCGGAGGGGCAAGACCCCGACGAGTATCGGCGGGCGCACGGCGACGAGGCCTTCCGTCAGGTGATGGAGAGTGCCAAGGAGACGCCGATTCGCTTCCAACTCCGGTACCTGCGGCGCGACCGGTCCTTAGAGACCGATAGCGAGCAACTGGCCTACCTCAACGACGCGATGCCGTTGTTGGCTCAGGTTAAGGAACCGGTCGCCCTCGACATGTACCTGGGGCAACTGGCCACCGAGTTCCAGCTGGATAAGGCGGCACTGGTCGCTCAGCTCAAGCAGGTTCGACAGAGTTCGGCTGCCGTTAAGGAACGGGAGCGGCATCAACGTCAACCCGTGGGGCCGCCACCGCCGGAAGTCCCGGATGAGTCCGGAACCGTGTTGGTTCAGCAACAACGGCGCCCGTTGAATAAGCTTGAGCGCGCAGAACGGCAACTTTTATATCAGTTGCTGCACGACCGTAACGTTTGGGCCAAGATTGAATCGGTCCCGAACTTTAGCTTCGTGCATGATGATTATCAGATGATTTATACCCTGGCCCAGGGCTATTTTCAGACACACCAGGTTTATCAGAGTGCCCAGTTTACAGATTTTATCCAGGATGAACGGTTACAACAGCTCGTCATCGAGTTGGAGACTACCATCTCCCTTGCGGCGGTCACCCCGCGGGAGATTGAGGACTATCTCTCAGTCATCATGGATCAGGCACCGCTAGAGGCCAAGCTTCGTGACAAGAAGCGGGCGTTAGCGGAGGCCTCGCGACTGGGTGACGCGGACCAGCAACGGCAACTCGTGATTGAGATTGTGCAGCTGGAACAACAACGACAGGCGAACAAGCAAGTTTAGTCTAGGGGGTATTTTAATGGCAAAAAAGACCACGGATCAACCAATGTTTGACCAAAAGGCATACAACAAGACGGTGCGCGCCCTGATTAAGGACACCAAAAAGGCGGGGCACATCTCGTACGATGAATTGACGGATAAGGTCGCTTCACCGTACACGTTGGATGCAAAACAGATGGATAAGCTGTTAGAGACAATCTCGGATGCCGGGATTAGCGTGGTCGATGCTAAGGGTGAACCAGACCCACGGGCGGTCAAGGCACAAAAGGCCGTTTCGAAAAAGGAATTAAAGGAAGCTTCCACCACCACCGGGGTCAAGATCAACGATCCCGTGCGGATGTACCTGAAGGAAATCGGGCGGGTCAACCTGTTGACCGCCGACGAAGAAGTTGCCTTGGCGTTACGGATCGAGAACGGTGACGAGGTCGCTAAGCAGGAATTGGCCGAAGCTAACTTACGGTTGGTGGTGTCGATTGCCAAGCGCTACGTTGGCCGGGGGATGCAATTCCTGGACTTGATCCAAGAAGGGAACATGGGCTTGATGAAGGCCGTCGAGAAGTTCGACTACCGGAAGGGGTTCAAGTTCTCAACCTACGCCACCTGGTGGATTCGGCAAGCGATTACGCGGGCCATTGCCGACCAAGCGCGGACCATTCGGATTCCGGTCCACATGGTCGAAACCATCAACAAGTTGATTCGGATTCAGCGGCAATTACTCCAAGACTTAGGGCGGGAACCAACGCCGGAAGAAATTGGGGCGGAAATGGATATGCCGACCGAAAAGGTCCGGGAAATCCTCAAGATTGCTCAAGAGCCGGTTTCATTGGAAACCCCAATTGGGGAAGAGGACGACTCGCATCTGGGTGACTTCATTGAAGACCAGGATGCGACCAGCCCAGCGGACCATGCAGCTTACGAACTGTTGAAGGAACAGCTGGAAAGCGTGCTGGACACCTTAACGGACCGGGAAGAAAACGTCTTGCGGCTCCGGTTTGGCCTGGATGATGGCCGGACCCGGACACTGGAAGAAGTCGGTAAGGTCTTCGGGGTTACCCGGGAACGGATTCGTCAGATCGAAGCCAAGGCCTTACGGAAGTTGCGCCACCCATCACGGAGCAAGCAATTAAAGGATTTCTTGGAATAAATTTTTTATTAAAACGTCTCGTAGTTGACCGACTACGGGGCTTTTTTTGCACAAAATATTGACAACCAAGCTGAATTTCGTTATTCTGATGATACTCACTTAGCTAGTTGAGTAATTAACCGATTCACTGGAGGAAAACAAACATGAAAATTTTGGGGAAATTCACCACGACGATTGTGGTCTTAGGACTGATCTTGGTTGCGGGGGCCGTGGTCCTACCGGGGATGACCAAGAACCGGGGGTCGGAGTTGGCTCAGGCGATTGATAACGTGAACCCGTTAGTCAAGACGGAGACGGTCTACGCGTCGACCACGGCCAAGCCCATCAAGGAATTCACGGGGGGCGCCGGCGAGAAGGAGTACCGCTACGCCCTGACCACCTATAATGCGGCGGGAAAGGCGCGGACGGTGACCTTCGATGCTCAGTGGCGCCTGAAGGCCCAGAAGTATCTGGCCATCACCACCAAGGGGCAAAACGTTGAGTCCTGGCAGGCGATTGCGACGCACAAGGTACCGACGGGGGTGCGGAAGAACTTAGCGACGGTTTAAGATAAACGGAAAAAGAGCTTCTAAATAAATAGCATCATCGGCGTGTCACTTTCGGCAAATAACGAAGGGGACACGCTTTTTAATACCGAAACTTGATTAAAATCAAGGGAAGTCGCCGGTGAATTCGGTACGCTAGGAAAGTGTTCAGCAACACACCTGAACTACCCTTGACCAGAAACCGTTTACATAAAATAAAGAGTCAACTGAAGTTATTTTATTGAGTAAAAGGTCTTGAAATTTAGCTTAAAGGGGATATAATGTATCTCGTTTAAAGATTTGATTAAGGCGGAGGGAGGACTTTTTGTGAAAACCAAGCCGAGTTTGGAGCAAGCACTGTGTATCGTGGCGTTACTGGGCATCCAGGACCGCCAGAAACCCCTGCAGAGCCGACTCGTTGCCGAGCGACTGGACATCTCGACCAGTTACCTCAAGAAAATCGTGCAACATCTGGCCGCGGCCGACATCGTTAAAACGGTGCCGGGTCGCGATGGGGGCATCGTATTGACCCGTGATCCCCACAAAATCACGTTACTCGACGTGTTTAACGCCATCGAGGGCCTGAACGCCTTCGTCAAGAACACCGGGTTGGTCAATAAGGTGTTTGACATTCAGAAGCGCGTGGCGTTTCAGGACACCTATCACTTGAAGGACTTCCGGGAGCAGCATTCCGTTGCTGACGTGTTGGCCGTGTTTGACCGGGCGGAAGCCCAGTACCGACAGCTATTGGCCTCTCTAACCATTGGGGCGGTCTTGCCCACCGATGGGCAACAGGCATTACAGCTGGATTGGACCCAGTGGCTGACCCGCTGAGGGCAATTCAACGTTTAAGAGAGAACTAAAATTTTTGAGGAGGTATTTTTCACCGTGCGATGGATGAATAAACACTACATCTGGAACGTCATCGGCTGGCTGGTCATCGTCCTTCTGGCCGTCCTGACGATTCCGAACATGAGCAAGTTAGTGGCTGACAAGGGGCAAATTACAGTTCCCAGCTCTTATCAAAGCACCCGGGCCACTAACATGCAGAAACAATGGGGCCGCTCGCAACGGGGAACCACGGCGGTGGTCGTGGTCTTCAATAACGGCAATTCCGCGTTAACCAGTACGCAGAACACCGCCATCGACCACACCATTCAACGCATCAAGAACCACGAGGATCAGTACGAGATTCGCTCGATTACCGCGGCCAGTGACAGTTCCACGGCCGCCTCACAACTGATCTCCAAGGACAAGAGTACCCAACTCTTGCAACTGAACGTTCACAAGTCGTCCAGCCATTCGATCACCAGTATTCGTTCGGAGATTACCAAGCTGGCCAAGACCAGCGGCGTGACTACCTACGTGACCGGGGCCGACGTCTTGAACCAAGACTTCTCGGACGCCACGCAGGCCGGGGTACAGAAGACCGAAATTATCGCGGCCATCTTCATCTTCCTGGTTCTGTGGCTGGTCTTCCGGTCACCCATCACGCCACTTTTCTCACTTTTGACGGTGGCCGTTTCGGTCATCACCTCGATCTCCGTGGTGGCTAACCTGGTCGACCGCTTCAGCTTCCCGTTCTCCAACTTCACCGAAGTCTTTATCGTTATCGTGTTGTTCGGGATTGGGACCGACTACAACATCCTTCTATATAACGAGTTCCGCGAGCGGCTGGCCCGGGGCGTCGATAAGTTTACCGCGACCCGTGAAGCCATTCGGGTCGGGGGGCGGACCGTGCTGTATTCCGGTCTGTCCGTCCTGATTGGGATGAGTGTGTTGGGTTTTGCCAACTTCTCCCTTTACCGCTCCGCCGTTGGGATTGCCGTCGGGGTCATCGTGTTGTTGGCGGTCTTACTGACGCTGAACCCGTTCTTCATGGCCATCTGTGGTCCGCACATGTTCTGGCCGGTCAAGAAGTTCCAGGGTGAGGGCGATAGTCGTCTCTGGCACGGCATGGCCAAGCACGCCATGATTCGACCCGTCATCACCCTGATTATCACGGGCATCGTGTTTGTGCCGCTAGCCCTGACGTCTCACGGGACGCTGGACTACGATAACTTGGTGGAAATCGGCGATAACGTGTCCGCCAAGCAAGGGTTCAAGGTCGTGCAGGACCACTTCTCCAAGGGGACTGCCGAACCAACCACGATTTACATTCAAAGCAATCATAAGTTAGATAATGAAAAGTCCTTACTCCTGATCGATCGGTTGACCAAGCAATTGCAACAGACCGAGGGCGTTAAGACCGTTGCCTCCGCCACCCAACCTGGTGGGAAGGCCATCAAGGAATTGTACGTCCGCAACCAGATGAGCACCGTTACCGGTGGTCTGGTCAAGGCCCAGCAAGGGGTCAACAAGATCAACAAGGGCCTGAAGTCGGCGCACAGCCAACTGGCCAGCCAAGACGTTTCCGGGTCGGTCAGCAGCGCCAACAAGCTGGCTTCCGGGGCCAAGCAGGTCAGCGATGGGACCAGCAAGTTAAACAGCGGGACTCAGTCGCTCTCGAGCGGGGCCAAGACCCTAAGCTCCGGCACCCAAACGTTGCAGAGCGGGATCAGTCAGGTCACCGCTGGGTTGAACCAGTTGAACACCCAGGTCTCCTCGGCCTCCGGTGGGCAACAAGCCGCCCAACTGGCCCAGCTGGAAACGGCTTTACCCCAATTGAATGCCGCCATTCAGCAGCTAAGTAGCCAGGTTGCCAACAGTTCGACGGGGAGCACCAGTGGGGTCACCAGCTCACTGACCACCATCGGGACGCAGACCAAGGACATCGCGACCCAGCTGCAAAACATCAAGAGTTCCATGGGGACGGTCTCGTCGATCTCCACGGCCAAGGTCGAAGCGGCCTTTACCGCCGCTGGCGCACCGTTGTCTGCCGCACAAAAGCAGGTCATGGCCAGCGTCTTGGCGCAACAGACCCAGGCCCAACAGCAGTTATCTTCCGCGTTGAGCAGTTCCTTAGCCAAGATTGGGAGTGACGCCAGTGCCATTGGCGCCGCCGACCAAAGCGTTGCGAGTCAACTGCAATCGTTGCAAAGTTCCACGGGGCAACTTCAGACCGCGGTAGCTACGCTGGCCCAGAAGTCCAACGTGGTTCTGCCGGGCGCTGCGACCGCCTTACAAGCGGCCAGTTCCCAGTCGAGTCAACTGTCCAGCGCCACCAGTCAACTTTCGTCGGCGATGAACACCATCAACGGCAAGTTACCCCAACTGGTTACCGGGGCCGATGCTTTGGCCGCTGGGACCAACAAACTAGCTGCCAGCACCACGCAACTGGCCTCTGGCGCCAGTCAGGTGGCCACGGGGAACCAGACCATGGCAACTAAGCTCGCATCAATGAGTAAACAACTCGATACCCTGAAGTCTGGGTTGGGCACCGCCACTAATGGTCTGTCCAGCGTCTCGACCGGGGTCGGCTCGGCCAACGGGTACCTGAAGGGCCTGCAGAAGTCGTCGGCAGCTAAGACCTTCTACATCCCAAGCAAGCAGCTCCACAGCAAGAGCTTTGCCCCAGCCCTGAAGACCTACTTGTCACCGAACAAGAAGTTGACCAAGCTGACGGTCGTGCTTGACGATGACCCAAGTTCCGCTGCCGCGATGGCGCGGTTGCCGAAGTTGGAAAAGATCGTTAATGGGTCGCTGAAGGGGACCAGCTTGGGCAGTGCCAAGGTGGCCTTCGGGGGCAATACCTCGCAGACCAATGACATCAATGAGATGGCTTCGGGTGACTTTACCCGGACGGTTATCATCATGTTAGCCGGAATCTTTATCGCGCTGATGGTGGTCACCCGTTCGCTGGTCCAACCAATCGTCATCGAAGGGATCCTGGTCGTGGCCTACTCTGGCGCCTTGACGCTGGTGCACTGGCTGGTCAAGCCCGTCTTGGGGACCGACATGTTGACCTGGAACACGCCGTTCTTTACGTTCGTCATGTTGATTTCTCTAGGGGTCGATTACTCGATCTTCCTGATGCGCAAGTACCGGGAATACCTGCATGAACCGGGCGCAACCAGCGACAAGATGTTACAGGCTGCCACGGTCATCGGCACGGTGGTCATCTCCGCCGGCATCATCCTGAGTGGGACGTTTGCCGCGTTGATTCCGTCCGGGGTTATGACCCTGATTCAGATTGCCCTAGCGGTTATCCTGGGGATTGTGCTCCTGATCATTCTGTTACCAATCGTGATGCCGGCCGTGATGAAAATCACCTACCCGTACCCGTACTCCAATATGGCGCGTGAAGCCAATGAAGCGGCGGACCAGGGACCGAAACACGCGAAAGACTAATTAAAAAGCGTTTCATGAATAGCCTGTTAAGATGGGAGAAGTAGCCTATCTTGACAGGCTATTTTATTTTTGGCGAGGGGGCTGTGTCACCACGGTTTTGGGTATCTAAATAACCGGCACTAGCTTATACTGGAACTACTGAGTTTAATGCAGAAAGGAAGTTCATCAATGGACGCAGATCACTTATCACAACGACTGGCAACGGTCGCTAAATACATTCCCAAGGGGAGTCGGCTGGCCGATATCGGCACGGACCACGCCTACCTACCGGTTCACCTCTTAAAGCGGGGGCTCATCGCTGGCGGAATTGCGGGCGAGGTCGTTCGCGGCCCGTTTGAGAACGCCGAGCACGAAATCGCCCGGGAAGGCTTCACGGACCAATTAACCGCGCGGCTGGCCAACGGCTTGCGGGCCATTGAGCCCACCGACCAGATCGACACGGTCGCCATCGCGGGGATGGGTGGGGCGTTGATCACCCAGATCCTGACACAGGACTTCGACCGGCTGACCGGCGTTCAACGGCTGGTCCTGCAGCCCAACGTGGGGGCCATGCAGGTTCGCCAGTTCCTAATGACCCACGGCTTTCAGCTGGTGGCCGAGGAAATCTTAGCTGAGGACGGCCACATCTACGAGGTTCTGGTGGCCGACCGGGCGACGGAGACCCAGACTTATCATGAAGAAGAATTACGCTTTGGTCCTTATCTGTTAGCGGCCCCCAATGCGGCCTTTATCGCCAAGTGGCAACACGAGGCCGACCGGACCCGCGAGGTCTTGCAACAGGTCCAGGCCGCCAAGACCGTCCCGACGGAAAAGGTGGCCGCGTTGACCCATGAATTAGCCCAAATTGAGGAGGTCCTGCACCGTGTTGGCGCGTGAGTTTGTTGAACGATTTGAACAGTTTGCCCCCAAATCCTGGGCGGAACCTTGGGATGTTCCCGGGCTACAGCTGGGCGATCTGAATGCGCCCATCCATAAGATTCTGGTGGTCCTGGACGTCCGGCCGGAAACGGTCCAGGAGGCCATCGACGTGGGGGCTGACTTCATCTTCGCCCACCACCCGGCGATGTTTCATCCGGCCAAGACGCTGGACCTGAGCGTGCCCCAAAACCGGATGTACGCGACGATTCTGGCCCATCACCTGACGGTCTACGCCGCCCACACCAACCTGGACAGCGCTCCCGGTGGCATGAACGACTGGCTGGCCGCGGCGCTATCCTTGCAAAACGTTCAGGGCCTGGTCCCGAGTAACGGGGTTGGGGCGACGCCCGAGGTGACCATGGGCCGCGTCGGGGATTTGCCCCAGGCGACCACGGTGCGGGCCTTCGCCGAACACTGCAAGGACGTCTTTCAGGTCGCCGGTCTGCGGTTGATTAGTCGGACCCCGGATGCGCCAGTCCGGCGGGTCGCCATTTTGGGCGGTAGCGGCAGTGAGTTTTATCCGGCCGCCATCGCGCAGGGGGCCGACGTTTATGTGACTGGGGATGTCTCCTACCACCCGGCCCACGATATTCTGGCGGCTGGGTTGAGCGTGGTCGACCCCGGTCACCACATCGAAAGCATCTGCGAGACGCACCTGACCCAGTTATTTAACGACTGGGCGGCCGAAAAGGACTGGCCACTGGTGGCCCAGGCGACTCAGCTGAACACTGACCCGTTTACTTTTCTTTAGTTTGGAAAAGACGTAAACTAAATGTGAATCTAAAAATAATTGAGGAGTGATTTGTTTTGGCAAAGTACGAAAACCTGATTCCCCGCTTTTTGACCTACGTGAAGGTGAACACCCGGTCCGACCCAAGTTCGACCACGATCCCATCGACGCCGCGTTTGACGGCGTTCGCGGAGACCCTTGTCACGGATTTAAAGGCGATTGGTCTGCAGAACGTCCACATCAACAAGCAGTCGGCTTACGTTTACGCTACCTTACCAGCGAACACTGACAAGACCGTGGAGAAGGTTGGCTACATTGCCCACTTCGATACGGCCGACTTCAATAGTGAGAACGTGACCCCCAAAATCGTCGAAAATTACGACGGCAAGTCCGTGATTCCCTTGGACGCCGCCGGTAAGTTCACCCTAGACCCGGCCGTTTTCCCGAACCTGAAGAACTACCAGGGCGACACGCTGATCACCACCGACGGCTCGACCCTGTTGGGGGCCGACGATAAGTCCGGGGTCGCCGAAATCATGGCGGCCATGGAATACCTGATTGCCCATCCAGAAATCAAGCACGGTGAAATCAAAGTCGGCTTGGGTCCCGACGAAGAGATTGGGACCGGAGCCGACCACTTCGACGTGCCGGACTTTGGCGCCGACATCGCCTACACCGTCGATGGGGGCCCGCTAGGCCAACTTGAATACGAGACCTTTAACGCTGCCGATGCGCAGGTCGACATTACCGGGACCAACGTTCACCCAGCTGAGGCGAAGGACGTCATGGTCAACGCCTCACAGGTTGCCATGGACTTCCACGCACTATTGCCAGAACATGACCGGCCAGAGAAGACGGAAGGACGCGAAGGCTTCTTCCACCTGTACAGCATGACCGGTGACGGGGATACGGCCCACCTGAGCTACATCATCCGGGATCACGACCGAGAGATTTTTGAGGACCGGAAGAAGTTGTTCCAGGGCGTCGCCGACCAGATGAACCAGGCATTCGGTCAGGACCGCGTTCAGGTCACCATCAAGGACCAGTACTACAACATGCGTGAGGTCATCGAGAAGGACATGACCGTGGTCAACTTGGCCAAGGATGCCCTGGAGGATCTGGACATCAAGCCGCTGATTTTCCCCGTTCGTGGGGGGACCGATGGCTCGAAGATCTCCTTCATGGGTCTGCCAACGCCGAACTTGTTTGCCGGTGGTGAGAACATGCACGGCCGCTTCGAATACGTCTCCGAGCAGACTATGGAACGTGCCACGGACGTCCTGATCAAAATCGTGGAACTCGCGGAACAACGGGCTTAATTTAATTAGTCAAAATTGGTCAAATTATTTTATTTTTGGTCAAAAATCAGTTAGAATAGGTTTTGAAATCGAGGTAAACGGTGGTTTGCCTCTTTTTTGACCAGAAAATTAACCAAAAAATGAATGGGGGACTACTCTTGAATCCAGAAAAATTTACGCAAGCTTTAAGTGACGCACTCGCCGAGGCCCAACAGATTGCCATGACGCGTAAGCACCAGGCGGTCACCGTTGCCCACCTCTTTAAGTTTTTGATTCAGCCCGGGGAGTTGGCCCGTCAACTCTTTACGGACGCCGGCTTAAACGTGAACGACTTAGACGCTGAACTGGACCGCGAATTGGACGGCATCAGCCAGGTCACCGGTAGCGGTGTGCAATACGGGCAGGAATTCTCACGTAACTTGACTGACTTATTACAGAAAGCCGACCAGGTGCGGGCCGGGTATAACGACGACTTTTTAGCCATCGACACGGTGGTCATTGCGGTCACCCAGCTGACCGGCGAGAGCCTGACGGATTACCTTAAGCAACAGGGCCTGACCGAAAAGAAGATGCGGGCGGCCGTCGACAAGCTCCGAGGCGGTGAACGGGTCACCTCGAAGAACGCTGAGGACCAGTACAAGGCTCTCGAGAAGTACGGGACCGACCTGGTCAAGGCCATGCGCAGTGGCAAGATTGACCCGATTATCGGCCGGGACGACGAGATTCTGTCGGTCATCCGGATTCTGTCCCGGAAGACCAAGAATAACCCGGTCCTGATTGGGGAACCCGGGGTCGGGAAAACGGCGATTGTCGAGGGCCTGGCCCAACGAATCGTTCGTGGCGACGTGCCGGATAACCTCAAGGACAAGACCATCTTCTCACTGGACATGGGCTCCCTGATTGCCGGGGCTAAGTACCGCGGTGAATTCGAGGAACGGTTGAAGGCCGTCTTGAAGGAAGTCACCAAGAGCGACGGTCAGATCATCATGTTCATCGACGAAATTCACAACATCGTGGGTGCCGGTAAAGCCGAAGGCAGCATGGACGCTGGCAACTTGCTGAAGCCAATGCTGGCCCGGGGTGAGCTCCACCTGATCGGTGCCACCACGCTGGACGAATACCGGCAGTACCTGGAGCAGGACAAGGCTTTAGCCCGACGGTTCCAGCGGGTCCAGGTGGGCGAACCATCGATCGACGACACGGTCACCATTTTACGGGGACTGCGCGAACGGTTCGAGATTCACCACGGCGTGCGGATTCACGACAACGCTCTGGTCGCGGCGGCCAAGCTTTCCGACCGCTACCTGACCGACCGTTTCTTGCCGGATAAAGCCATCGACCTGGTCGACGAAGCCTCGGCCTCGATTCGGGTGGAAATGAACTCGGCTCCCACGGAATTAGACCAGTCACGGCGTCAGTTGATGCGGATGCAGGTCGAACAGACTGCGCTGAAGCAGGAGACCGACGCGGCCTCACAGGCCCGCCTGAAGACGTTGCAAAAGGAACTCGCGGATACCAAAGAGAAGGTCGATCAACTTAGTGCGCGCTGGAACGACGAAAAGGCGGCCATCAAGCGGTTAGGCGACAAGAAGACCGAGTTGGATACCGCGAAGCGCGACTTGGCGAACGCCGAGAGTCAGTATGACCTGAACAAGGCCGCTGAACTCCAGCACGGGACCATTCCGAAGTTGGAGAAGGAACTTAAGACATTGGAGGACCAGGACCAGCAACAGAACTGGCTGGTCTCCGAATCGGTCACGGAAAATGAAATTGCCGCGGTGGTCAGCCGCATGACCGGTATCCCGGTCACCAAGCTGGTTCAGGGCGAACGGGAGAAACTCCTGAAGCTGGCTGACCGGTTGCATGACCGGGTGGTGGGCCAGAACCAGGCCGTAACTGCCGTGGCGGATGCCGTGTTACGGTCACGGGCGGGGCTACAGGACCCAACCAAGCCCTTGGGGTCCTTCCTGTTCTTAGGGCCGACCGGGGTCGGGAAGACCGAGTTAGCCAAGGCCTTGGCCGAGAATCTCTTCGATAGCGAAGACCACATGGTCCGGATCGACATGAGCGAGTACATGGAGAAAGAATCCGTCTCCCGGCTGGTCGGCGCGGCGCCAGGTTACGTGGGCTACGAAGAGGGTGGCCAGCTGACCGAGGCTGTGCGGCGCAATCCGTACACCATCGTGTTGTTTGACGAAGTTGAGAAGGCCCACCCGGACGTCTTTAACTTGCTACTGCAAGTCTTAGACGATGGGCGGTTGACTGATAGTCAGGGCCGGACGGTCGACTTCAAGAACACCATCCTGATTATGACCTCGAACCTGGGGTCGGACATCCTGTTACAGGGGACCGACGAGAACGGTCAGATTTCAAGCGACGCGCAACAACAGGTGGCCCAGCTCCTGCAGACGCATTTCCGGCCTGAATTCCTGAACCGAATCGACGAGACCATCATGTTCACGCCATTGAGCTTGGCCGACGTGCAACAAATCGTGGTCAAGCTGGTCGACCATTTAGCGGTCCGTCTGCACGAACAACAGCGTGACCTGACGATTACGCCGGCGGCCCAGGCTTGGATCGCCAAGGCAGGCTACCTGCCAGCATACGGTGCGCGGCCGCTACAACGGTTCATCACGACGCACGTCGAAACGCCGTTGGCCAAGCAACTGATTGCGGGCCAGATTCCGGTTCACAGCCTGGTCACCATCGACGTGGCCGACGACCAATTGACGTTCCGCCATACCACACCGGTCACCACGATCACAACAGAATAGAAAATTTACGGGGACGTGCTGGGTGCACGTCCCTTTTTGGCGGCCAGCGATTGCGTCCTACCGGGATTTGCGGTAAAATACCCCGAATGACTGTAATTAAGAAAGTTGAGGTTTTATGGAAAATCAGCATCTTGCACGAAAGTTAAAACGACGGCACGTTCAGATGATTGCCTTAGGCGGCGCCATCGGAACTGGCCTATTTCTAGGATCGGGGACCGCGATTCAGCAAGCCGGGCCATCGATCCTGTTGGCCTACGCTATCGGGGGCTTCTTCTGTTACCTGATGATGCGGGCCCTGGGAGAACTGCTTCTCTCGAACACCCGGCTGCATTCGTTTCTGGAATTCGTCAACCTGTACCTGGGCAAACGTTTCGAGTTCGGTATCGGCTGGACCTACTGGCTTTGCTGGATCAGTTTAGCCATGGCCGACCTAACGGCGAGTGGCATTTACATCCGCTACTGGTTCCCGACCGTGCCCCAGTGGGTACCCCCGCTGGTCATCATTTTGATTCTGCTGGCCTTTAACCTGTTGTCGGTCAGCGCCTTCGGAGAACTGGAATACTGGTTCTCGATGATCAAGGTCGTGGCCATCGTGGCGCTGATCGTGACCGGGGCCATCCTGATTGGGTCCGCGGCCAACGTCGGCGGGCACACGGTGTCCATGAGTAACCTAGTGACCTATGGCGGCTTCTTTCCCAAGGGCTTCGGTGGCTTCCTGGGGGCCTTCTCCCTGGTGATTTTTGCGTTTACCGGAATTGAAATGGTGGGGATTACCGCTGGTGAGGCGGAGAATCCGGTCAAGGAACTGCCCCGGGCCATCAACAGCTTGCCACTGCGAATCTCTTTCTTCTACGTGGGGGCCCTGTTCGTGATTATGAGTATTTATCCCTGGCAACAGATTACGGCGGACCAATCACCGTTCGTCCAGGTCTTTAGCGATATTGGGGTCAAGGCGGCGGCCAGCATCATCAACTTCGTGGTTCTGACCGCGGCATTGTCGGCCTGCAATAGTGCCATCTTCAGTACCAGCCGGACCCTGTTCACGCTGGCACACAGCGATAATGCGCCCAAGTGGATGGGGAAGGTCAACCGGTATAACGTGCCGGCTCGGGCCCTGGGATTCTCGTCGCTGGTTCTGTTACTCATCGTGGTCCTGAACTTTGTGATGCCCAGCACCGTCTTCACGCTGATCTCCAACGTGGCGACCACCAACTTCATCATCGTGTGGGTGGCGTTGCTGGCGTGTCACCTGGTCTACAAGCGCACCACGAATAGCGCGGATAACCCCTTCAAGATGCCGTTGTTCCCGTTATCCAGTTGGGCGACCATCCTCTTCTTCCTAGCGGTGACCGTGATTCTGTGCTTTGACCCGGTCAACCGTTGGGCCGTGATTGGGTCCGTCATCTGGTTCGTGGGCCTGCTGGTCATCGAACGCTTGATGCGACGACACCAAGCGGCGGCTTAACCTTAGAAAAAAGAAGTCATCCGATTTCAACGCACCAAACGCGGTTGAAATGGGGTGGCTTTTTTACTGGGATTTTTTATTAGAACGGATGTTCGTTTAACCGAAATTCACCCGAACTTCTGGTATAATGGACGGTAGCAAGAAAGGGGGAAGCGGCGTGTTTGTTCCATTACAGGTCTTGAGCACGTATAGCCTACTACAGAGTACCAATCGAATCGATGAGCTGGTCCAGACGGCCAAGGACCGCGGGTACACCGCGCTTGCCCTGACCGACAAAAACGTGATGTACGGCTCCGTGGCGTTTTATAACGCCTGCCAACGGATCGGCATCAAACCGCTCTTAGGTCTGACCCTGACTGCTCAGGGCCTGACGACGACCGGTGACGGGATGGACTGGGTGTTGATCGCCCAGGACTTTACCGGGTATCAACAGCTGATGCAGCTGACAACGGCCTACCAAGTGGGGCAGGCGCCGGTCAATCTGAAGCAACAGGCGGCCCAGCTCTCCCATCTCAGCATCATTGCGCCGCTGGACAGTGAGGTCCACCAGCTTCTCCAGGCCGGGGATGTCGCGGCGGCCGAGCGGGTGGTCCAGACCTTGCAGAAGCTGGCGGGGCACACCATCTACCTGGGAATGGCGCCGGAACAGTCCGTTGCGCTACAGGATCAGGTTCAGACCGTGGCGCAGGCGACCGGGGCGACCCCTGTGGCGCTGGCACCCGTTGACTACCTGAACCGTGAGGACCACTTCGCGGTCACCGTGTTACGCGCCATCGATGCCGGAGCCACCATTGACGACCCCACCGCAGCTCAGCAAGAGCTCGGGCAACATTGGCTACGGCCAATCGCCGAGCAGACAGCCCGGTTCGCTAGTCAACCGCTGGCGGCGGCGGCCGCTGCGACCGGAGAATTGGCCGATCGAACGGCCGTTACGTTGCAATTCAAGCAACCCGAGCTGCCCCAATTTCCCACGCCCCAGGGTCAGGCCTCGGTGGACTACCTCCAGTCCCTCTGTACCCAGGGACTGGCGGCCCGCCTGAGCGGACAAGCCAACGTTGACCGTCAGGCTTATCAGGACCGTTTGGACCGGGAACTGGGGGTCATCCACCGCATGGGGTTCGATGATTATTTCCTGATTGTCTGGGACGTGATGAACTACGCCCACCGGGCCCACATCCAGACGGGTCCCGGGCGGGGGTCCGCCGCCGGCTCACTGGTGGCCTACGTCTTGGCCATCACGGAGGTCGATCCACTGGCCTACCACCTGTTATTTGAACGGTTTTTAAATGAAGAACGGGCCCAGATGCCCGATATCGACCTGGATATCCCGGATGACCGTCGGGGGGACGTGCTGCAGTACGTCCATGACAAGTACGGCCATACCCGGGTCGCCCAGATCATCACTTTCGGCACATTGGCGGCCAAGGCGGCCTTACGGGACGTCGGGCGGGTCCTGGGTGTACCGCCCTATGAGATGAGTGACTGGAGTGCCGCGATTCCGAACCAGCTGCATATCACGCTAAAGGCGGCCTACGACCAGTCCCAGCGGCTCCGCAACCTAGTGGCGGATAGTGACCGTAACCGATTGCTGTTTACCACCGCCCGCGAGCTCGAGGGGCTTCCGCGAAACTACTCGACCCACGCGGCCGGCATCGTTTTGAGTCAGGGTGACCTGACCCAGTTGGTGCCGTTACAACCCGGAAGTGAAGACCTCCTAATGACCCAGTACCCTAAGGATACGGTCGAAGCAGTCGGCCTATTGAAGATGGACTTCTTGGGTCTGCGGAACCTGAGCATTCTAGCCAATGCCTTAAAGCTGGTCAAGAAGCAAGTGGGGCAGACGCTGGACCTGAATGCCATCGACCTGAACGACCCGGCGACCCTGAAGCTTTTCGCACAAGGGGAGACCAACGGGGTGTTCCAATTTGAATCCGCGGGGATCAAACGGGTTTTGCGGCAACTGCAACCCGATAGCTTTGAGCTGGTCGCCGCGGTCAACGCGTTGTACCGGCCGGGGCCGATGGAGAACATCGACACCTTCGTGCGCCGCAAGCGGGGCCAGGAGCCGGTCAGTTACCCGGCCGACGCCCTTAAACCAATCCTGGGCCCGACCTACGGTATCCTGGTCTATCAGGAACAGGTCATGCAGGTGGCCTCGGTGATGGGGGGCTTCACACTGGGCCAAGCCGATTTGCTCCGACGAGCGATGAGTAAAAAGAAAAAGGCAACCATGGACGCGATGCAACGGCAGTTCGTTAGCGGCGCCCAGCAACGCGGCTATTCGGTCGAGGTGGCCCAGCGGGTCTTTGCCTATATCGACCGATTCGCCAACTACGGGTTCAACCGGTCGCACGCGGTGGCCTACAGTAAGCTGGCCTTCCAGTTAGCCTACCTCAAGGCCCATTACCCGGGGCCGTTCTACGCGGCGCTGCTGAACTCGGTGATCAACGTGCCGGTGAAGACCAAGCTGTACCTGACCGAGGCCAAGCGCCACGGGGTCGCGATTTTACCGCCAGACATCAATCATTCCACGGCCTATTTCAACCTACAAAAGGACGCCATCATCTTCGGTCTGAGTTCGATCAAGGGCGTCCGGCGCGACTTTCTGCGCGACGTGCTGGCCGACCGGCATGAGAATGGGCCGTACCAGAACCTTCATCAATTCTTGGAACGCATCGACCCGAAGTACCGCAAGGCGGATTTATTGAACGCCTTGGTCTACGCGGGGGCCTTCGACCATTTCGGGTATAATCGTGCCGAACTGATTGCGGCGATTCCCGAGTTTCTTAGTAGCGTTGAGCTGTCCGGGAGCAACGTCGAGTTGTTCGCTGCGTTGGCCCCTAAGGTCAAATCCCATCCGGACCTGGACCTGATGACCAAGCTGGCGAAGGAAGAGGCCGTTTTGGGGGCTTACCTGTCTGGCCATCCCGTGGCACAGTATCACGACCTGGCCGTCCGGCTACACGCTCAACCCGTCAGTGAACTGGCGACGGTCAACCGGGCGACCCTGGTGGTCTACGTGACGGATATTCGCACGATTCGGACCAAGCGGGGCGAGCCTATGGCCTTTTTGACGGCTAGCGACGAGTCCGCTGACGTCCGCATCACGGTCTTTCCGAACCAGTACCGGCGCGCGGCCGAGTGGCTGGCGACCGATCAAGTCGTGGTCGTCCGGGGCAAGGTCGAGCGGGAACGGGGCCTTCAGGTGGTCGCTGACCAACTCGAGATGGCGCCTGCACCGACGCAGTTACCGGCGGGCGCCCGCTGGTTCGTGCGGGTCGATGCAGCGCATGATGATCGGCAAGTGGCCCAACAATTAGCCCAATTCTTAACGGATCATGGTGGGCCGGTCCCGGTCATCGTGTATCAACCCCAGACGGACCGCAAACGAGTTCTGCCACAGCAGCAATGGTTACGGGCCGATACCCAGCTGAAACCCTTGCTAGAACAGCTAATGGGGCAGGGAAACGTTGTTTTTGAAAATGGGTAGACCAATTATTATAAAAACTCCTCTGGACTATTTGCAACGGCTTAGGTATTATATATACCAATAAGCAAAAACAATTATCTGGAGGTTTTTTTCATGCAATTAAACGTTAAAGTATACTCGGATGGCGCGGAGTTAGCCGCGATGAAGCAAGTTGCCGAAGCGGGCTTAGTTCAGGGCTTTACCACCAACCCCAGTCTGATGAAGGCCGCCGGGATTACCGACTACTTGGCCTTTGCCAAGGAGGCCGTGGCGACGTTCCCCGACCAATCCATTAGTTTTGAAGTCTTTGCCAACCAGCCGGACCAGATGCTCCAAGAGGCATTGGTCCTGGCGAAGTTAGGCAAGCACGTGGCCGTTAAGGTGCCGATTATTCGGGCGACCGGGGAAGATAACACGGACGTCATTCAGCGCTTGTCTCAGGCGGGCGTTCGGGTCAACGTGACCGCCATTACCACGTTAACCCAGGTGCGCTTGGCCGTGGCCGCGCTTGACCCGGCCGTTGGTGGTATCGTGTCGGTCTTCGCGGGACGGGTTGCCGATACCGGCGTTGATCCACTACCCCTGATGCGGCAGTCGGCCGACCTCTGCCACACCAAGCAAAACGTCGATTTGTTATGGGCCAGCACTCGTGAAGTATTTAACATCGTTCAGGCTGATCAAACCGGTTGTGACATCATTACGGTGCCACCCAAGATTTTGACGAAGTTACCAAAATTTGGGAAGGACGCGTTGCAGGTTTCAATCGACACGGTAAAGACCTTCGATGCAGACATCGCTGAACTCGGTTTTACGATTCCGACCACCCCTGAATCGACGCAAACGATTTGATAAAGGATTGCCTTTAAATAATATTTTGATTATAGAAAAATTTCCGAAAACCCGTAAAAAGTCTGAGAAACCGCTTACTTTGAGAATTCTGGAACAAACTTCGAGGAAATTCAGTGAACATAGCAGACATAAATTTTTAAAAGTGATAGAATACTTTTGGAATCAAATTTGTGCCGAAGTTTTGGTTTGCCGAATTTCTCGGTGACCGGCGTTCGTGCCAATTCTAAAGGAGAGATTTTTCTAATGAAGAAAACCAAGATCGTAAGTACCCTTGGTCCTGCAAGTACTGACGTTGATACGATTGTTAAGTTGATCGAATCCGGGGCTAACATTTTCCGGTTCAACTTCTCACATGGTGATCACGAGGAACACCTTGGCCGTTTGGAAAACGTCCACAAGGCTGAAAAGATTACCGGTAAGACGGTTGGTATCATGTTAGATACTAAGGGTGCCGAAATCCGGACCACTGTTGAAAAGGGCGGCAAGCTGCAATTCAACACTGGCGACGTATTCCGTATCTCGATGGACGACTCCCTTGAAGGGACTAACGAAAAGATCGCGGTTACTTACCCAGGTCTTTACGACGACGTCAACGAAGGCGGCCACGTGCTGTTTGATGACGGTCTGTTGGACACGGTCGTTGAAAAGAAAGACGACGCAACTAAGGAATTAGTTGTTAAGGTTCAAAACGATGGTGTCTTGGGTTCCCGTAAGGGTGTTAACGCACCGGGTGTTTCCATCAACTTACCTGGGATCACGGAAAAGGACTCCGACGACATTCGTTTTGGTTTGGACCACGAAATCAACTTCATCGCCGCTTCCTTCGTTCGGAAGCCACAAGACGTGATGGACATTCGTGAACTCCTCGAAGAAAAGCACATGGAACACGTGCAAATCTTCCCTAAGATCGAATCCCAAGAAGGTATC
>DXGJ01000028.1 GCA_019113985.1 Candidatus Levilactobacillus faecigallinarum | reverse complement strand
TGATTGACAAACTTCTACAATAAGTGTGAAACAAATAACAAGCCAATTTTAAGGAGAGAAATTAATGTCTATTATTACAGATATTTATGCTCGCGAAGTCTTAGACTCACGTGGTAACCCAACTGTTGAAGTTGAACTCTACACCGAAGCCGGTGCTATGGGCCGGGGGATCGTTCCTTCTGGTGCCTCTACTGGTGAACACGAAGCCGTTGAACTTCGTGATGGCGACAAGAGTCGTTTCATGGGCAAGGGTGTTACCAAGGCTGTGGACAACGTTAACAACATCATCGCCAAGGAAATCGTTGGCTACGATGTAACTGACCAACGCGCTATCGACCAAGCCATGATCGACTTGGACGGTACGCCCAACAAGGGTAAGTTAGGTGCTAACGCTATCTTAGGTGTCTCCTTAGCTGCTGCACGGGCTGCTGCTGACGAATTAGGCCAACCTCTGTACAACTACTTAGGCGGCTTCAATGGTCACGTATTACCAACGCCAATGATGAACGTTATCAACGGTGGTAAGCATGCCAACAACAAGGTTGACTTCCAAGAATTCATGATCATGCCTGTTGGTGCTAAGAGCGTTAAGGAAGCCATCCGGATGGGTTCAGAAACGTTCCACAACCTGAAGGCTATCTTGAACGAAAAGTGCTACTCAACGGCCGTTGGTGATGAAGGTGGGTTCGCTCCTGACTTGAAGAACAACGAAGAACCATTCGAAATCCTCGTTGACGCTATCAAGCGGGCCGGCTACGTACCTGGCAAGGATGTTGCCATTGCCTTTGACTGTGCCGCATCTGAATTCTACAACGCTGACACCAAGAAGTACGAACTGAAGGGTGACGGCAAGGAATACTCTGCTGACGAATTTGTTACCTTACTTGAAGGTATCGTTGACAAGTACCCAGTTGTTTCCATCGAAGACCCATTGGATGAAAACGAATGGGAAGACTGGCAGATGGCTACTAAGCGTCTTGGCAAGAAGGTCCAAATCGTGGGTGACGACTTGTTTGTTACCAACACGGACTACCTGGCTAAGGGGATCAAGATGGGCGTTTCCAACTCTATCTTAATCAAGCTGAACCAAATCGGGACTTTGACTGAAACTGTTGAAGCCGTTGAAATGGCTAAGCAAGCTGGCTACACGGCTGTTATCTCCCACCGTTCTGGTGAAACTGAAGACACGACTATCGCTGACTTAGTTGTTGCCTTGAACGCTGGCCAAATCAAGACTGGTTCCATGAGCCGTGGCGAACGGATCGCGAAGTACAACCAGTTAATGCGGATCGAAGACCAATTAGGTAAGACTTCCGAATACAAGGGGATTCACTCCTTCTACAACTTGGATGAAGCTGCACGTGAAGCTATCATCAACAAGTAATTTCACTTAAATTACGAAATCATGGCGCCCATTTAACGATGGGCGCCATTTTTTTGACCACTTTTGCGGACGCTTTACGGAGTTAGTCTCATCAAGGGAGGGATTAACTATGAAAGTGCAACGGATGATGGTGAGTTTCGGCGTATTTTGGCTAGGGTTAGCATTAGGGCAACCGGTAGTGGGAATGGCAAGAACGTTGGGTGATGATGACATTGTGACAGTGACCTACAGAATAAGGGCGAAAGTTGGTTTTAATCAGGAGACAGAGTACACGGTTCTACAGAAACGGATGAGGTCATCAGAAACCCATAAATCTCAGCAAATTAGAAATTTTGATTATATGCAGGTTTCACCGATTATAGTAAGACTTCCAGGTCAGAAGATAAGCGATGTTACATGGTTATATGACAGTACACACATGCCAAGCTTTGCAGTTAACGTTCGTTATGTGAATGACGAGAAGACGGTTAGTAATGAATCGTTCCAAGTAACGGCAGGAGCCGAAGTATCGCTACACGTACCGAATGGATATCACTTGAAAAATAAAAAGGAGCAAGTTTTGCGGGTAGAGACACAAAAAGAATGGAACTTAGAAGTGCCGGTGATTGGAAATAATTCCGGAGACGAATTTAAAAATCCCGGAATGGTTGAAGTTCCAGACAACAAACAACCAGGTACGGGGACTGGTCAGTCACAGAAGCCAAAACCAGAAAATCCGGAGCCAGGGAAATCAGAAACTCAAACTCCAGAACCAGACCAATCGGTAATTGTTGAACCAGAAGCAACTGTAAAACCTAACCATTCGAACACTGGCGAAAATGAAACGGCTAAGCCGGATAATTCCAATCAGTCGTCGAGTGATGGCACCAAACCAACCGGAAATCAGCAAACCGGCACCGTGGATAAGGAATCCCATGGGCAAGCTACGGCTACCGGGAAACAACCCGCTGGTCAGCCGGAGAAGCCGAAGCCCGAAGAACCAGCACAAGTCACACCACTGCCAGCACCAAGTATTACGAATGGTGGGGCCCTCGACAAAGGTACGCCGTCGAACAAGCAACCTCAGCAACCAACTAAGAAACCGACGGAAGGGACTAAACCAGGTGAGAGCTCACACCGGCCAGCCCCCGTAGCCCAACAACCACCAGTGGTAAGTCGGCCACTTGTAGAGACAAACAGTACAGTTGCGCCCCTTCCGGTAACCGCGGAGCCCGAAAAGCCCATAGTGACCGTACCGCATGTACCTGTTCGCCTACCACATACCAGCCCACTGGCTCATCAGGAGGCGCCGCTGCTTCCGGATAACGTACCAGCCAAGGAACCCGCACGAAAGCCCCAGCGTCCCCAATTACGGCGCCGGACGCCTGACAAGACATCCGCGGCGAACCTTACGGGTGAAATGCCTGCACGGCCGAGCTTGCCCCATACTTCCCACTCCCGGTTACCCCAAACCAACGAAGTAACCAACCCGTTTCACTGGGGTGGTTTGGTGCTACTGGTAACCCTGATGGGGAGTGCCTTAACCCGTCGAATTCGCCGTTAAATGCCGGAATAATCTGTGCTACACTAGAGCATAGACTATTATCTGGGGGCATCGTTGAATGGAAACGGGTCAGAAAACGCAGCGAGACTTTACCCGGCTGCGAGCAATTGGGTTCGGTAGCCTAGTGGGACTAGGTGCTGGTATCGTGGTCAGCCTGTTTCGACTGTCGATTGAAAAACTCTTAGTATTAATGCAGATTACTTATGGGTGGCTAGGGGAACACCCCCTCTGGTTAGTCCCATGGGCTATCTTGTTGGTCCTGGTGGCCGTTATGATTGGCCGCTGGATGCGAACCGAGCCCATGAGCAAGGGCTCTGGGATTCCTCAAATTGAAGGCCAATTGGCCGGTGACCTCGATTACCGATGGTGGCCGGTTCTTTGGCGTAAGTTTGTCGGTGGTATCTTAGCCATCGGTTCGGGACTCTTCCTGGGTCGGGAAGGGCCGTCGATTCAACTGGGTGGGACCGTTGCCCAGGGGATGGCGGACCGCTGGGGCTTTAGCGGTCGCCGGCGCCGCCTGTTTATCGCTGGTGGGGCCGCTGCCGGTCTCTCGGCGGCGTTCAATGCGCCGATTGCCTCGACCTTGTTTATCCTAGAAGAGGTCTACCACAGCTTTTCCACACTGGTTTGGGTGACCTCGTTGACCAGTGCCGTGGTGGCCGACTTCATCTCTAGCGAGGTCTTCGGTCTGACGCCAGTTTTGCACATTGCGTACCAACACACACTCCCGTTGAAGTATTACTGGCTGTTGCTTATCCTGGGCGTTGGCCTGGGACTGTTGGGCGTGGTTTATCAGTACGGAACGCTCCACGGGGATGCGGTTTACGCCAAGCTAAAATGGCTACCACAGACGTTTAACGGCGTTATCCCGTTTCTGCTGGTGATTCCCATTGGCCTGCTCTGGCCGGAAGCTCTGGGTGGCGGCAACGGGATGATTGTGGGCTTTGCACAACAGACACCGTTGCTGCTCCCGCTGATTGGCTATTTCATCTTACGGCTAGCCTTCTCGATGATTAGCTACAGCTCGGGGTTACCCGGTGGGATTTTTCTCCCGATTCTAACGTTGGGGGCGCTCCTGGGAGCAATTGGGGCACGAAGTTTTAATCAACTGGGCTGGCTACCGGCCACCTATATCGCTAACTTCATGATTTACGCCATGGCCGGTTATTTCGCTGGAATCTCCAAGGCGCCGTTCACCGCGATCCTGCTGATCACGGAAATGGTGGGTAGCCTGCAGCACCTGTTACCGCTGGCCGTGGTGGCGATTATTGCCTATATCACGGTTGACTCGCTGGGCGGTGCACCCATCTATGAGGCGTTGCTGGAGAAGATGGTCACGCCGGCTGACCCTAACGCCAGTGGCCTGACCGACCGGGTCGAATATCCGGTAGGGGAAGACTCCGCCTTGGCTGGGGTTCAGGTCCGTGATGTCGTTTGGCCCCAAGATGCCTTGTTGACCAGTGTTCGGCGGGGAGAGCACCAGGTGATTCCCCACGGCGACACGCTTCTTCGGGCCGGCGACACCCTGGTCGTCCTGACCTATCAGCATAATCGCGCCTATGTTCGGCAGGAATTACAACGCTTAGCGACTTTGCCCCCGCATTTTCAGGATTGACCGGGCGGGGGGCTGGTAAAAAACGGCCGATTATGATAGATTAAGGGGAGTATAGTTAGACCTATTCGATAGGTAGGAGGCAAATTTGTGTATAATTTTTTGATGACCTGTATTTTAATTGTCAGTGTTTTGATTATTATTGCAGTTATGATGCAGCCCGCTAAGACTAACGACGCCTTATCGGCTTTATCCGGTGGTGCGGATGACCTGTTTGCAAAGCAAAAACCCCGTGGGTTTGAAGCATTCATGCAGAAGGTCACGGTTGGCTTAGGTGCGCTCTTCTTTGCACTGGCACTGGCTTTAGTATATCTTTCTTCACACTAGAGATTTAAGCCTCCTGTCCCTTTCATACAGGAGGCTTTTTATTGAAATTTCGCAGTTTTAAGAGCTGACGGAAAAATCTAACAAGACTATTTCGATAGCGGAAAGTGGTGGTTTTACATGATTCGAAAACCAACCCCGCTCTTCTTCGAGCAGGGTCCGCACGCAGTGATCCTACTGCACGCCTATTCGGGTAGCTCTAACGACATGCGCTTACTGGCCAGACGGCTACAAAGCGAAAACTATACGGTTCTGGCGCCCATCTTCACGGGGCACGCCACGGGAGATCCCGCCGACATCCTACGCGACGGGTCGCCCCAAAAATGGTGGCAGGATACCCAAGCCGCAATTCAACAGTTGCGCGACCGTGGGTACCGTCAGATTGCCATCTTCGGTCTGTCATTGGGCGGGTTGTTCGCGACCCGCGCCTTGATGGCCGATCCCGACCTGGTTGGCGGGGGGACCATTGCATCCCCCGTCATCTTCAAGGGCCAGACCAACGTGCCGACCGCCTTCATTCAGATGGCGCGGGCGGCGTATCAACAAGCCGGTATCGTCGGTGCGGACCAGGCAACTCGGGTGACCTGGTTACAGGACCATTTAGGGGCCCAGCTCACGGCGATTCAGGCGTTTGCGGACACCACGGCGACGCACCTGGACCGGGTGCACCAGCCGGTGTTCATTGCCCAAGGGACGGCCGATCAGATGATTGATCCCCGGTCCGGTCAGTGGTTAGCGGATGCTTATCCACAGGACCAAGCAACGTTTCACGAATATCCTGATGCGGGGCACGTGTTGACCGTTAATAGCGCGCATCACGCCCTGGAAGCGGATATTCTATCGTTTTTACACCCAATCTTTGAAAAATAATGAGGAATAAATAGTGCAAGATAATTTAAAAAATGACTTAACAGCGTTCTTCCGCGCCCATGCGGACGGAACCTACACAGTCGAGGACATCTCGGATGCCCTCCATTACCATGGCTCAGCAGCCTTCAAGTTAATCGTTCAAGAACTCGCGCAACTCGAGCGCGACGGGTTAGTTCAAGTGACCGACCACGGCCATTTTCAGTTAGACCCTAGTCAGAAAATTCTGACCGGGATTTTTCATGGCAATGACAAGGGCTTCGGCTTCGTGGCTTACGATGAAAACAAGATTGAACCCGACGCTTACATTGCACCGGACAACACCATGCGTGCCTTAAACGGCGACACGGTCAACATTGAAATCGTGCGGGCCGGCGACCCCCGGACGGGCAAAGGCCCCGAAGGAAAAGTTACCGAGATCGTGGAACACCACTACGAACAAGTCGTAGGTGAGTTCCTGCAGACCGATGACGATGCCGGTTACTTAGGTCAAGTTCGCTTGACCGACAAGAAGCTGTTGAAGTACAAGTTCTACGTGACCAACGTGGGTCTGCACCCAACACCCGGTGAAGTTGTGACGGCCGAAATCACCGAATACCCCAATGCCGACCATCCAGAAGCCATGGTTGGGATTGCCAAGCAGGTCATCGGGAGCGTTGACGACCCCGGTATCGATATTTTGGAGATCGTTTACCAACACAATATCCCAGCCGAATTCCCCGAGGAAGTCTTACAGGCGGCCGATGAGATTCCGGATCACGTGTTACCTGAAGAAGCTGAAGGCCGCGAAGACATCACCGACCAAGACTTGGTCACCATTGATGGCGAGTCTTCCAAAGACTTGGATGATGCCGTAACGGCTTGGCAATTGCCGAATGGAAATTACCATTTAGGGGTTCACATTGCCGACGTGTCCCACTACGTCAAGGAAGACTCCATCATCGACAAGGAAGCCTACAAGCGGGGGACCAGTACCTACTTGACCGACCGGGTGATTCCCATGTTACCGCGGCGTCTGTCAAACGGTATCTGTTCCTTAAACGAAGGTGAGCTTCGGTTATGCATGAGTTGTGAGATGGAAATCGACCATGATGGGAACGTTGTGAAGCACCGAATCCACCCATCCGTGATGCGTTCTAAGGCGCGGATGACCTACACCGGCGTTAACCAGATTCTGGAAGCCCATGATCCCGTGACCATGGACCGTTACAAGGAACTGGTCCCAATGTTTGAGACCATGGGCGACTTACACCGCATCTTACTCAAGCACCGGAAGAACCGGGGGGCCATCGACTTTGATGACCGCGAAGCTGAAATCATCGTGGATGACAAGGGTCACGCCGTTGACGTTAAGTTGCGGACGCGAGGGTTAGCGGAACGGATGATCGAATCCTTCATGCTGGCTGCGAACGAGACCGTTGCGGAACACTACTTCCGTGCCAAGGTCCCATTCCTGTACCGGGTCCACGAAACGCCAGATGGCGACCGGGTTCGGAGCTTCTTCGAATTCTTGACGGCCTTCGGAATCAACGTGAAGGGTGACCCGAACCACTTGCGGCCAAAGATGTTGCAGGGGGTTCTGAAACAGGTTGCCGGTAAGCCGGAAGAGGCCATGGTTTCGGTCATGATGTTACGGAGCTTGAAGCAAGCGCGTTACAGCGACCAATCCCTGGGACACTTCGGGTTAGGTGCCGAGTTCTACACCCACTTCACGTCGCCAATCCGGCGGTACCCAGATACTATGGTTCACCGGATGATTCATTACTACGGCGACCACGGTATCAACCAGGCTTCTAAGGAGAAGTTTGGTCCTATTCTGGAACAGATCGGGGTCCACACGTCCGAAATGGAACGGCGGTCGATCGATGCTGAACGGGACACCAACGACATGAAGATGGCCGAATACATGGCCGATCACGTTGGGGAAGAATTCGACGCGGTGGTCAGCTCCGTCATGAAGTTTGGGATGTTCGTTGAACTGCCCAACACCATTGAAGGGTTGATTCACATTAGTCGGATGCAGGATGACTACTACGAGTACGTTGAGAAGTTCCTGGCCTTAGTGGGTCGGAACACGCGGCGGACTTACCGAATCGGTCAAGCGATTCGGGTCAAGGTGGTCCACGTCGACAAGGAGCAAAGCGAGATCGACTTTGACCTGTTGAACCCTGAGGATGCCCCAACCAGTGACCTGTTACCGAAGCGCGAACACCGTTCTCGTGGGCGTTTCGGCGGTGGCCGGAACAACCAACACGGTAACGGTAATCACAGCAATGGCGGTAATGGTGGTAACCGGAACCGCAATGGTAATGGCGGCAACCATCCCCATAACAATTCAAACAATAATAACCGTCACGGGAATAACGGCAACGGTGGCAACCACCATCGCAGCAACAACCAGAATGGCGGGGGCCAACACCGGAATTCTCAAAACGGCGGTCGGCACTAAGCGAGGTGAACACACTTGGCTAAGAAGAAGTCTAAGAAGACCCCGGAGAACCAACTCGCCGAGAACCGGAAGGCCCGGCATGATTATGCCGTGACCGAAACGGTCGAGGCCGGGTTGGTGCTGACCGGAACGGAGATCAAATCGATGCGGGAACGCCGAATCACCTTACAGGATGGGTTCGCCCAGATTCGTAACGGTGAGGCGTGGTTGATGAACGTCCACATTAGTGAGTACGCGCAAGGTAATCAATTCAATCACGACCCGCTCCGGAACCGGAAGCTGCTCCTGCATAAGAAGCAAATTACCCGGTTGGGTTTGGCCACCCAGGATAAAGGGGTTACCCTGATTCCCCTGAAGGTCTACCTGAAGCACGGCTTTGCGAAGGTCTTACTGGGCGTGGCCCACGGGAAACGCGAGTACGATAAGCGTGAGTCCCTGAAGCGACGTGAACAGGACCGGCAGATTGCCCGGGTCATGAAACATTATTAAAAGAAGCGACAAAAAAGGAGTTCCAATCGCCAAAAGTGGCGGTTAGGACTCCTTTTCGTGTGTGATGAACGGGGCGACCTCGGACGAGATGGCGCCCGGGTTCCAACGACGATTTTTTAGAGGATTCAGACTGCGCTGCTGACGCTTGGCCCAGCGGTCAAGGATGGCGGCCAAGCAGATAACCAGGGCCTCGTGGGCCGGCTGGTCGACACTGATGCAAACGGTGCTGCCGGCGTCATCGACCCGGGCAATCGACCCAATCAACTCGCGCCCGTGGTAGATGCGAAAGTTGCCGCTGTTGAGGTTGCCCATGATAATCCAATTTAGGCCGCGGACGAAGAGCACTTCACGAATCACGCCGAAGGTCTTATTGACCCGGCCCACGGTCTGGCGGTGGTACAGCAAGTGGAAACGGGGCAGGATTCCCAGGGAATCCTGGCGAATCTCGGCCTCGACGGTGCCATCAATCAGGTAAACCGTTAGCACGTCGGGGCGCATCCCCCATTTCCCGACTAATAGGTAACGGGACTGGTTGTCCGCGTCCCGAATAACGGTAGTCGCGCGGGTCGATAATGCGGCTTGATTAAGATACAGGGAACGCATAATCCGGGACACCTCCTTGATGATATTTTCTCCATTTTACCATGTTTACCGCCGCGCGTCGCATGATGACGTGGCGTCTCTGTAAGTACTATAGCACCTGATGGGAACGTTACCAAGTCATTCCTGATGAGGTGATTGCGGGGAGGTTGATGTGGCGCGATTTGGCCGAAAATGCGGTCGGATTTTCAAGTCAGTTCTCCGTGGAAGAAAGGGCATTCGAGAATATCATTTCTAGAAACAATATGATAGAATAAAGCTTGAGGTGTTGGGAATGAAACCGTTTATTCATAATGATTGGTGGCCGGTCCTCGAACCGGAATTTGAACAGGATTATTATCAGGAGCTGCGCAAGTTTTTGGTGGAAGAGTACCAGAACTACCGGATTGACCCGGACATGTACCATATCTTCACCGCGTTCGATTGGACGCCGTTTAGTCAGGTCAAGGTCGTGATTCTGGGACAAGACCCGTATCACAACCCGGGTCAGGCCCATGGGTGCAGTTTTTCCGTCCTACCGGGGACTAAGCTACCGCCGTCGTTAGTGAATATCTATAAGGAACTGCAGAGCGACGTAGGCTTTCAGCCCGTGCAACACGGCTACTTAAAGAGGTGGGCCGACCAGGGTGTTTTACTGCTCAACTCGGTTCTCACGGTGCGCGATGGCGCCGCCTTTTCTCATCAGGGAAAGGGCTGGGAGCGTTTGACCGACGCCGCCATCGCGAAGCTATCCGAGCGGCCCGAACCCGTGGTCTTTATCCTATGGGGGCGGGCGGCTCGCTCGAAGATCAAGCTGATTGATACCCAGACGAATATCGTCTTGCAGTCAGCCCATCCCAGTCCGCTGTCCGCGCACCGGGGCTTCTTCGGCTCGAAGCCGTTTTCCAAGACCAACATCGCACTCACATCATTAGGGGAGACCCCCATCGATTGGCAACTGCCGGAACACGTCAGCGTTGACGATGCGGGTCCACAAACCACCCCAGCACAATCAGAAGAGAATTGATTCGAGGGATATTTTATGGAGGTCATCATTTATGGAACTTTTTGATAGTCTCAAGCAAAAAATCACTGGTCAAAACAAAACCATCGTCTTTCCTGAAGGGGAAGACGTGCGGGTTCTGGGCGCCGCTAGTCGGTTAGCCGCTGACGGTCTGGTTAAGGCCATCGTTCTGGGCAAGCAAAGCGAAATCGACGCGACGGCGAAGGCCAACAATATCGACCTCTCACCGTTGACGTTATTGGATCCAGAAAATATTCCTGCCGACCAACACCAGGCCATGTTAGATGCCCTGGTTGAGCGGCGGAAGGGCAAGAACACCCCCGAGCAAGCCGCAGAAATGCTCAAGGACCCGAACTACATCGGGACCATGATGGTCTACATGGACCAGGCTGACGGGATGGTTTCTGGCGCCATTCACCCAACCGGTGATACGGTGCGCCCTGCCTTACAGATTATTAAAACCAAGCCGGGTGTTCGCCGGATCAGTGGCGCCTTCATCATGCAAAAGGGCGATCAACGTTACGTCTTCGCCGACTGTGCCATCAACATCGAACTTGATGCGGCTGGCATGGCTGAAGTGGGGATTGAAAGTGCCCACACCGCGAAGGTCTTTGACATCGACCCAAAGGTTGCTTTGCTGAGCTTCTCGACTAAGGGGTCTGCTAAGGGCGACATGGTCACCAAGGTTCAGGAAGCGACCAAGATTGCCAAGGAGACCGCACCGGACTTACCAATCGATGGGGAACTCCAATTTGACGCCGCCTTCGTGCCATCCGTAGCTGCGCAAAAGGCACCGGGTTCGGATGTTGCGGGTCACGCCAACGTCTTTGTCTTCCCAGAATTACAATCCGGAAACATTGGCTACAAGATTGCGCAACGCTTTGGTGGCTTTGAAGCCATCGGCCCAATCCTGCAAGGTCTGAACAAGCCCGTTTCTGACTTGTCCCGAGGTTGCAACGAAGAGGACGTTTACAAGGTTGCCATCATCACGGCTGCCCAATCATTAGCTTAATAACAAAAAATCGGTTCACAGAGGTACCCGGATTGCGCTTTGTCGGCAATCCGGGTATTATTTGTAAGGAAACAAATCTGGTTGATAAAGGGGTAACAACATGTTGGAAATCACGGTCACGAATCCAGAGGAAACCATGGCTTTGGGTCGTCTGTTAGCGCCGGGACTACAACCCCGCGACGTTATTCTACTCGATGGCGACTTAGGTGCCGGTAAGACGACGTTCACGAAGGGGCTCGCCGCCGGTCTGGGAATTAAGCGTAACGTTAAGAGTCCCACCTTCACCATCATTCGCGAGTATCAGGGAGGGCGGTTGCCACTCTATCACATGGATGTCTACCGGCTTGAAGACGGTAGTGGGGATGAGCTGGGATTAGAAGAGTACTTTAACGGTGACGGGGTCAACGTCATCGAGTGGTCGCAGTTCATCGCCAACGAGTTACCGAAAGATTATCTACGAATTGTGTTCAAACGAAACGACGCGGCCGGGGAGAGCCAGCGGACGTTAACCTTTGAGCCGCATGGTCAACATTTTGAAGACTTGGTCGACCAAGTAGAAGCCGGTCAGCATGAGTGAGCAGGTTGAGATTCGTCTCCCCGAGGCTGCGGACGCGGCGGGGCTGTTAGCCCTGCTGGAACGCTTGCAGCGCGAAAGTGATACCTTCACCCTAGCGGATGCCGACGACCCCATTAGCGTGGTCCAGGAAGCCGAACAGCTGGCTCAAATCGCGCAGAGCAGTGCACACTTCCTACTGGTGGCAAGTCTTGGCGACCAGCTGATTGGGGTTTTATCGATTGCCCCGACCCCTCAGGGCAACGTGGGTGAGCTGGGCGTAGCGGTCGAAAAGGCTTACTGGCACCAGGGCATTGGCACGGCACTGGTCGATGAAGCCCTGTACTGGGCACAAACGGCGAGTTCGCTCCAGGCCATTGGGTTGATCGTTCAGACCCGGAACCTAGCGGCCATGAAGCTCTACCAGAAGCTAGGCTTTGTGCGGACCGCAACACCACCAGAGACGGTTACGGATGACGATGGTGAACACGTCACGGCCGTCGAGATGGTCTACCCGTTGACGGCTGATTAAAAATTAGTTTAAAAGATCCGACAGCACACGTAAACGTGTTGTCGGATTTTTGGCGTTAAGCGTTGACCTTGATGAATGACTTGAGCGGCTGCGTGCCGAAGTGGTTGGCTTCGTACAGTAAAATGTTAGCGCAGGCCAGGCTATCGTCTAAGGCGTTGTGGTGATGGTGAAGATCGATATTGAGCTCGTCACAGACCGTGTCCAATTTATGGTTGGGGAATTCCGGGAAGAACTTCCGACTGGTCTTGACCGTGTCGAGTGTCAGGTAGCGGGCGGCAGGCAAGTGGTAGTGTTCCAGGCTTGCCCGCAGGACACCGTTATCGAACGGTGCATTGTGGGCGATGACTAGCCGGTCTCGTTGGAAAAGTGGGGCGACGTGTTCCCAGACCTCGGGAAAGGTGGGGGCGTTGACGACGTCGGCTTCGTGGATTCCGTGAATCTGGACGTTGCGCCAGAAAAAGTCGGTGTCGGGTTTGATCAAGGAGTAGAACTCATCAACGACCTGACTATCGCGGACGATGGTCAGTGCCAGCGAACAGGCGCTATAGCGTTTGCCGCTCGCCGTTTCAAAGTCCATAGCAACAAAATTCACGAAAACATCTTCCTTTCAAAATCTTAAGTGGTGGTCACCAACTGGGACTTTTCAAACTAGGGTGTGGGCACGACGCCCAAAGTCCACCAGTTTCCTCCGAAGGGGCCACAAGCATTCTCCGTTCACCAGGAACGGGTGTTAAACTAGGGTCAACGTAAGGATGTCCAATTATAATCATTATCGATGGGACTGACAAGCAATCCATTTTGGTGACCTAATGTTGATGTGGCGGATTAGTCCACGTGTAGGCCGTTCACGTCAAGTTCGACCGGACAATGGTCGGAGCCCATGACCTGGTCTAGAATCTTGGCGTCTTCGAGTTGGGGTTGGAGGCGTTGGCTGGTGACGAAGTAGTCGATGCGCCAGCCGGCGTTGTTGTCGCGGGCGTGGAACCGGTAGCTCCACCAGGAATAGCGTTCCGTCACGTCGGGATAGAAGCTCCGGAAGGTATCCAGGTAACCGGCACCCAGGAGGTCGGTGAACTTGCCCCGTTCCTGGTCACTGAAACCGGCGTTGTGGTGGTTGGTCTTGGGATTCTTCAGGTCGATCTCTTGGTGGGCAACGTTGAGGTCACCGCAGAAGATGACCGGTTTGGTCGCGTTGAGCCCGTTGATGTAGGCCAGAAAGGCGTCCTCCCAGCCCATCCGAAAGTCCAGCCGCTTGAGGTTCGTCCCCGAGTTAGGCGTGTAGCAGGTCAGCAGATAAAAGTCGGGATATTCGAGGGTGATGGCCCGCCCCTCGTGGTCGAAGTCTGGCGCGTCGATCCCGTAGTGTACGCTTAACGGCTGATGCTTGGTGAACAGCGCGGTCCCCGAATAGCCCTTGCGTTCCGCGTAGTTCCAGTATTGGTAATAGCCTGGCAGGTCGAGATCGATTTGGCCCTCCTGGAGCTTCGTTTCCTGCACCCCAAAGAAGTCGGCATCGAGTTCCTGAAAAATATCGGTGAAGCCCTTTTTGACGACGGCCCGTAGACCGTTCACGTTCCAAGAAATAAATTTCAATTTTCTGCACCTCCAACGAATACCTTCAGTATACCAGATATTGCGTTTTCCCAAGGAATTGAGACGTTCCACATGTTGTTTCAGCGAAATCCATGCTAAAATATTCATATGACTGTTAACCACAGTGAGTTCCGAACGTTATGGAACTGTATTTTGGTGAAACGAAGGGAAATCAATGCTCATGGAAGATATAACAACGGTATTTCCGGCGGTCGAGATTCTGCGTCACGAACCGCTGGCACATTACACACACACGAAAACGGGGGGACCGGCTGATTACCTAGCCTTCCCAACCAACGTGCAGGAGACAAAATCACTCCTGGCCTACGCCAATCAGGCCGACTTACCCGTCACTGTGGTGGGCAACGCTAGTAACCTGATTGTCCGCGATGGCGGGATTCGGGGCCTAGTGATGATTCTGACCAAGATGAACACCATTACCGCCGACGACCAGGCCCACACCGTGACCGCTGAGTCCGGGGCTGCGTTGATCAAAACGACCCAGGTGGCTCAGGCCCACGCTTTAAGTGGCCTGGAGTTCGCCGCCGGGATTCCCGGTAGTGTGGGTGGGGCCATCTTCATGAACGCCGGAGCCTACGGCGGTGAAATCAGCGAGGCGGCCATTTCCGCCGAGATTCTGACGCCAGCCGGTGAGATTCGCACGTTGAGCCGTGAGGAGCTGGACTTTGGCTACCGGCACAGTTCCGTGCAGGATTACCACGACATTGTTTTATCCGCAACCTTTGCGTTAACGCCTGGCGATGGGACCGCCATCCAAGCTCAGATGGACGACCTGAACGCCAAGCGGGCAGCTAAGCAGCCATTGGACCTACCCTCGTGTGGTAGCGTCTTTAAGCGTCCCGAGGGCCACTATACCGGCCAGCTGATTCAAGAAGCTGGACTACAGGGCCTGAAGTGGGGTGGCGCCCAGGTCTCGACGAAGCACGCGGGCTTCATCGTGAACATCGACCACGCGACCGCTACGGACTACCTTGAGTTGATTCACCACATTCAGGAAGTCATCTGGCAGGAAGACCAGGTGAAGCTGGAGACGGAAGTCCGGATTATTGGCGAGACACCACAGGCATAACCTTCGAAGGGGGGACCTTATTTGCCCATAGTTGAAGCAGTGATCCTATTGATTGTGTTAGTCCTCCTGTCGAACATCATCAGTCACTACCTCACGTTTATACCCGTCAGTCTGATTCAAATCGCCTTAGGTCTAATTGTGGCCTTGATTTGGAACTTTGAGATTCAATTGGAGACTGACTGGTTTTTGCTTTTGTTCATTGCGCCATTGCTGTATAACGATGGTCGGCGGTTTCCACGACGCGAATTATGGCGTCTCCGGGGACCAATCTTTGCTAACGCCATCTGGTTAGTCTTCTTGACCACCATCTTAGGTGGGTACTTAATCTACTGGCTGATTCCGAAGATGCCGCTGACCGTGGCCTTTGCGTTGGCCGCCATCCTGTCACCGACCGACCCGGTCGCCGTGCAGTCTATCTCGAAACAGGCTAAGCTGCCCGAGAACCTGATGCACCTGGTCAGCGGTGAAAGTCTGATCAACGATGCCAGTGGTCTGATTGCCTTCAAATACGCGATTGCGGCGACGGTTACCGGGGCCTTCTCCATGGGGACCGCGGTCGGTGACTTCGTGTATATCAGTATCGTGGGTTTCCTGGCCGGGTTGATCATGATGACTGCGATTCAGCTCCTGATGGACGTCCTGCGTCGTCAGGGGATCGATGATGTGGTCTTTAACACGGTCTTGCAGATTGCCACGCCGTTCGTGATTTACCTAGTTACTGAAGAAATCACCCATGCGTCCGGGGTTATTGCGGTCGTGACGGCGGGGGTTCTCTACCATGCCCGGGAAAGCCAGGTCGTGGAGGATTCACCAGAACTCAAGCTGGTGACCGAAAAGGTCTGGGACATCATCATCTATTCCTTGAATGGTATCGTGTTCGTTATCCTGGGAATCGAGTTGCCCGTGGCGACCACGCAGGTCATCAAGGGTGGCCAATTCAACACCGGCGAGGCCTTACTATTTGCCCTGGGAACCTGGGTCATTATCCTGGCCCTGCGGACGATTTGGACCTACGGCTACATCATCTTCCAGCGGATCCGTAACCATGACGCGGAACAGCCAAGTTTCCGGATGGCGATTCTCTCTGGGCTCTCCGGCGTGCGGGGAGCCGTGACCATGGCCGGGGTCTTGTCGGTACCGCTGACGATTGCCAGTGGCGCCGGGTTCCCGACCCGGTCACTGATGTTGTTCGTAGCGTCGGGGGTCATCATTATTAGCCTCCTGGCCGCGACCATCACGTTACCGCTGATTTCGACGTCGAAGCAACCCCTGCAAACGCGGGCGAGTGCCAGCGACGACATCACCAACGAGTTGGACTTGGACGACGAGGACGACGATTTCCGGGATGCCGACGAGGTGCGTCAGATCAGCGAGGACGAGGCGCGGGCCTACATCATGCGCTTAGCCATCTCGAAGATTGAGGAGTTGCGGCGACCGAATAACCAGCGGGCGGCCTATGACCTGATTCTGGATTATCAATTCGTGATTCGCCGGTTAGAAATGAGCTACCGGGCCGATGACACCATGCAAAAGGTTTTAAACGATGAGTTACAGCTGCGTCAAGTAGCCGTGGATGGTGAACGAGAAGCGCTCAAGGAGTTGCGTCAGGGCGAAAAAATCACTCAGACCAGCTACGTGGGGGCTCTACGGCGGATTGAACGGTTAGAGAGTCGGCTAACGCAGGCGTCGGGGCATACCTGGCCCAGCGTGGTCCGTTACTGGATTCTGTTCTTTAAGCACCTGGGTCGAAATGCGGCCTATTGGCTGCATTCCGAGGACACCGACCGGCTACATGCCGAGAGTAACTTGATTGAGCGGGAGACGGCTAAGGCGGCGATTAAGTCACTGTCGCAGTATCTTGCGCGGACTGATATCGACGAGACCCAGTTTGATAACCAAGCGATCTACCACTTGATTGTCAACTACCGGAACCGCATCGAGCGCGCTAAGGCGGCGGCCCAACCGTCCCACGAGGACGAGTACCAGCACCAGTTCAGCAAGCTACGGATTCGAGCGTTGAGTGCCGAGCGGGCGGGGATTCAAACCCTGCTTGAGGCTGGCAACATCACCTGGACTATGGCGACGCATTTACGGCAGTACGTAAACTACGCCGAAAACGTGTTGGTCATGTCGTTGAATGATGAGGAAAGTAATTAAAACGCATATAGAAAAAACGGGCAGCGTAACCAAATTTTGGTTGCGTTGCCCGTTTTGTTTAGGAGTTGTCAGGTAAATCTGAATCCTTGGCCGTCATGATGAGGTGGAGAATCCAGTAGCAGAAGAGCTGGAGGACCGTCATCAGGAGAACGAAGATCCACAAGTTGTAGGTCCACATATCGAGAATCGGTCGAATGAATTGCTCGGGATTCAGGAAGAGGTAAATGGTGTGAATTCGCAGAAACCGGCCGATGTACACGCCGACTGACGACAGGAAGGTCAATGTCAGGACTACCAGGAGCCGGACGATGCCGTTGCCCTTAGCGATACGTTGCGAGATGCTTTGGCTCACGTAATTCAGGCTCCAGAAGCCCAGAAAAGCACACCCGAGCGCACTGATCATCATGTAGGTGAAGTAGATCCAGATGTGCGGTGCGACCCGCAGAAGGCCACTAGCGGCGTAAGGTTGGAGCAGCGACAGGTGGAACAGGTCGGTCAGTAGATAGGGGGCGTTGGGGTAGAAGAGTAGCCAGACAACGACCAGGGGCCAGAACAACAGGGCTGACTTGGGCCGGTAGCTCCCCAAGTGGAAGCTGAGCTCGATGGGGATGTAGCCCAGAAAGGTGTTCAGCACCAGGAAGGAGAAGGGGTCATGGATGCGTATATAGAGAAATGCCAGCCAAAGTATAAAAAAGCCGCGTATTCCCCACCGAGCTCGCCGATTCATAAGCACTCACCTTTCTTTTCCAGTATTTACCTCTATTTTACAGCGGATTTTGTCGCTGTCAGCAAAAGACCCTTTCTATCTTACCAGAAAAGGTTCTGGGGTTTGCTAATCAGCTGCTGACCTTAATAAATTTTGAATTTTCGGCGCAACTATAAGGACTTTTTTAGCGCTTTTGGGGGAATTAAGGCGGAATCTAAGGGGCCGTGATATAATGAAATCTGAATTCAATTTGGAGGGGAAAAAATGAACCTAAATTGGGGAAATCTCCTAACATTAGGAAATTTGGTCAATGTTCTGGACATTTTGGTGGTTTGGTTCGTCATCTACGAGCTGATCGTCATGTTGCGCGGGACCAAGGCCATTCAACTCTTCCGGGGCGTTATTTTGATTCTGGTGGTGAAGGTCGTTAGTAGCTACTTCGGCCTGAACACGGTGGCTTGGTTGATGGACCAAGTTATCAATTGGGGTGTGATCGCAGTAATTATCATCTTCCAACCAGAGATTCGGCGTGGCCTGGAACATCTAGGACGGGGCTCGTTGTTCGTGCGGATGCGGCACGAGAATGAAGCGGCCAATAAGATGATTGCCGGTTTGGATAAAGCCATCCAGTACATGTCCAAGCGGCGGATCGGGGCGTTAATGACCATCCAGCAGGACACGGGGTTGGAGGACTACATCGAAACGGGCATTAATCTGGACGCTGAGTTGACGGGGGAGCTCCTGATTAACATCTTCATTCCCAACACTCCGTTGCACGACGGCGCGGTCATCATCCGCAACAACCGAATCGCCGTGGCGGCGGCCTATCTGCCGTTGTCGGAGAGCAACCTGATTCCGAAGGAACTGGGGACGCGGCACCGGGCGGCAGTGGGCATCTCCGAGGTGACCGATGCGTTGACCATCGTCATCTCCGAAGAGACCGGGGAAGTCTCCATCACCAAGAACAACGAATTGCTCCGGGGGTTGACGCAGGAGGACTACATGAAGTTCCTCCGGCACGAACTGGTAAATGAAGAGGCTGCGACCAATCACAACATTCTCGAGACTGCGTTGGATTGGATCGACAAACGCATTCATAGGGGGCGCAGCTGATGAGAAATGAACATTACGCAACCTGGCTCTACCGGGTCTTGGCACTGATCTTGGCGATTCTGCTGTTCTTCTACGTGAACAGCATGCAGACCTCCAGCAGTAGTCAGACCAATTCGGGTAAGACGTCGCTGACGGCGACCAAGACGGTGACCGTTTCGGTACCGCTCCAGCTTAACGTGAACAGCAACAAGTACTTCGTCACGGGGTACCCGGAAAAGGTCAAAGTGACCTTGAAGGGACCGTTGGCGCTGGTCACGACTACCGCGAACACCCAGAACTTTAAGGTCTACGCGTCCTTGAGCGACCTAGGCACCGGGAAACACCAGGTGACCCTGCACCAGGAGGGCCTGAATCACGAGATTTCGTCGAGCCTATCGCCGGCCAAAATCACGGTCGACATTGAGCCTCGGCGGACCGTATCGTTCCCCGTGAAGGTTCGGTATAATAAGCAGAACATTGCGGCGGGCTATACTGCAGAGACGCCAACTACCGACGTCACCACGGTCAAGGCGACCGGGGCGGCCAACGAGATTGCGCGGGTTAGCCAAGTCATCGCCCAGTTATCCGTACCGCAGAATACCAAGAAGACGGTCAACAGCCAGGCGGTCATCGAGGCGCTCGACAAGAGTGGCAAGACGGTCAACGTCATCCTGACGCCGTCGACCACGACCGTGAACCTGCCGATTACCTCGCAAGGACAGAGCAAGAAGGTCAAGGTCAAGTTGAACGCCAAGAACGGCGCGTCCGGGACGACGTATAAACTAAGCAGTGACGTGACGTCGGTCAAGGCGTTCGGCAGCGCAGCCGAACTGAAGGCTTTGGACCAGGCCGAGGTGGACGTGGACGTCAGTGACGTCAAGAGCACGACCACCAAGACGGTCACACTGGATACCAGCGACAATAACGTCACGGCTTTCGACCCGGCAACGATTAAGGTTACCGTCAAGGCCAGCACGAAATAGCGCAATTAAATCTGAGAAATGAGGAATTTTGTCATGAAATACTTTGGAACTGATGGTGTACGGGGCGTTGCGAACCAAGAGTTAACGCCCGAATTAGCATTTAAAGTCGGCCGGTTTGGCGGTTACGTGTTAACGCAACACGCGGACAGCGAAAACAAGCACCCCCAAGTCCTGGTTGCCCGGGATACCCGAATTTCTGGTGAATTACTGGAAAATGCTTTGGTTGCGGGCCTGCTGTCGGTCGGCATCGAAGTTCTACGGTTAGGCGTCATTACCACGCCGGCCGTGGCTTACTTAGTGCGGACGCAGGGTGCCGCTGCCGGGGTCATGATCACGGCCTCGCATAACCCAGCCGAATATAACGGCATCAAGTATTTCGGGAACGACGGCTACAAGTTGTCCGATCAGATGGAAGAAGAGATCGAGGCCCTGCTGGACGCGCCAACCGACGACCTGCCCCGGCCTTCCACGGACGGCTTAGGCAGCGTCGAAGACTACTCCGAGGGGAGCCAGAAGTACATTCAGTTCTTGGAACAGACGATTTCCGATGACCTGAGCGGCTTACATATTGCGGTGGATGCCGCGAACGGCTCGACCAGTAGTCTGGTATCCCGCCTGTACGCCGACTTCGATCTTGAATTCGATACCATGTCCACTAAGCCGAACGGGGTCAACATTAACGACCACGTGGGATCGACGCATCCCGAACAGCTGCAAAAGTTCGTGGTCGACCAGGGCGCCCAAATCGGGTTGGCCTTTGACGGTGATGGTGACCGGTGCATCGCGGTCGACGAGCAGGGAAACATCATCGATGGTGACAAGATTATGTACATCTGTGGGAAGTACATGGCCGAACACGGGCGGCTGAAGAAGGACACCATCGTGACCACGGTCATGAGTAACCTGGGGATGTACAAGGCCATGGAAGCTAACGGCATGAAGTCCGTTAAGACCAAGGTCGGGGACCGGTACGTGGTCGAAGAGATGCTGAAGTCTGGGTACAACCTGGGTGGTGAGCAGTCTGGGCACATCGTGTTCCTAGACTTCAACACGACCGGGGATGGCCTGTTGACCAGTCTCCAGTTACTACACATTCTGAAGGCCACCGGGAAGAAGTTATCCGAGTTAGCCGCTGACGTGACGACCTATCCGCAAAAGTTGGTCAACGTGAAGGTTGCTGACAAGCAGGCTGCTTTGGAGAATCCACAGGTCCAAGCCATGATTGCCACCGTTGAGAAGGAAATGAATGGTGACGGCCGCGTGTTAGTTCGACCTTCCGGGACGGAACCCCTGCTGCGGGTGATGGCCGAAGCGCCAACCAAGGAAGCTGTTGCGACCTACGTTGAACGCATTGCCGATGTGGTCCGGGCCGAAGTGGGCGTGGAAGATTAATTTCAGTTTTTAAAAAATGTTTGGTTATTAATTATTTTATAGTGGGAAGCCGTTGCCCCGTGGTAGCGGCTTTTTGCGTCCCTTAACTAATTATTAAAATTACGATATACCATTTTAGACTTTTTCAATTGACAACCCTGGCAGAAGGCTGTAAAGTATAGTCATTCAGGAATAGCTTGCAAATTGTTTCAGTCTATACCAATTTTCATGGAAGCTGTTTCTATTACCTACTAAAACTATCCGACCCGTTTTCTTTTCTGAAACTGGTCGAGCAAAGGAAGACAAATTATGTGTGGAATTGTTGGTGTTACGGGCAACGATAATGCCGTTAAAATCTTAGTTGAAGGTCTCCAAAAACTGGAATACCGGGGTTATGACTCCGCTGGTATCTACGTAAACGATCAGAAGGGTAACGACTACTTGGTCAAGGCCAAGGGTCGTATTTCCCAATTACGGGAGAAGATTACGCCGGACGTCCACGGGTCAACCGGGATTGGCCATACCCGTTGGGCAACCCACGGGGTCGTCAGTGTCGACAACGCGCACCCACATTTCTCCAATGACGACCGGTTTTACCTGGTGCACAACGGTGTGATCGACAACTTCCAGGAACTTAAGGCGCAATACTTGAGCGACGTACCCTTCAAGAGCCAGACGGATACCGAAGTCGTGGTGCAGTTGATCGACAAGTTTGCCGTTGAAGAGAACTTAGACGCCAAGTCCGCCTTTCTGAAGACGTTAGGCCTGTTGAAGGGCTCCTCATACGCCTTCCTGATGATGGACCGCGACCAACCCGACACGTTATTCGTTGCCAAGAACAAGAGCCCACTGTTAGTTGGGGTCGGTGACGGTTTTAACGTGGTATGTTCCGATGCCATGGCGATGTTACGTGAGACCCACGACTTCCTGGAACTGATGGATGGTGAAGTGGTTACGATTACGCCTGACAAGGTGGCGATTGAAGACGCCGAGGGGAATGCGGTCGACCGTAAGACCTTCCACGTGGACATGAACGCCGATGAGACCGACAAGGGGACCTACCCATTCTACATGTTGAAGGAAGTCGACGAGCAGCCGAACGTGATGCGGAAGCTGGCGCAGACCTACCTGTCCGAACACGGCGAGCCCCAAATCGATGACAACTTGATCAAGGCCATGCAAGCGGCTGACCGGCTCTACATCGTGGGTGCCGGGACTAGTTACCACGCCGGCCTGATTGGGAAGCGGCTCTTTGAACGCTTGGCCCACATCCCTACGGAAGTGCACGTCTCCTCCGAATTTGCCTACGAACAACCCATGCTGTCCGAGAAGCCGTTCTTCATCTTCTTGACCCAGTCCGGGGAAACGGCCGATAGCCGTGAAGTGCTGGTCAACGTGAATGATGCGGGCTACCCGAGCCTGACCATCACCAACGTGCAGAACTCAACGTTGTCCCGTGAGGCAACCTACACGTTGTTGTTACATGCCGGTCCAGAGATTGCCGTGGCGTCGACCAAGGCGTACACCGCCCAGATTGCATTGGAAGCTATCTTGGCCAAGGCCTTAGGTGAGGTCAACGGGCAAATCATCGCCCAGAACTTCAATGTTCGCCAACAGTTAGGCTTGGTCGCTACGGGAATGCAGGCCATTGTCGACGAGAAGGCCACCATCGAAAAGATGGCCAACGACTACCTGATGAGTTCGAACCGGGCCTTCTACATCGGTCGGGGTATCGATCATGCGGTATCGCTGGAAGCCGCTTTGAAGCTGAAGGAAATCTCCTACATTCAATGTGAAGGTTTTGCCTCTGGTGAACTGAAGCACGGGACGATTGCTCTGATTGAGGAGGGCACACCGGTCATCGGCTTCATTACCCAGGCCAAGACGGCCGGGCTGACCCGGAGCAACCTGCAAGAGACCATGGCGCGTGGTGCTAAGACCATGACCATCGTCCGTGAAGGCTTGGCCATTGACGGTGATACGCTGGTGCTGCCAGACGTTGACGAGATGTTGATGCCATTACTGAGTGTGGTTCCGGCGCAGTTGCTGTCTTACTACACCAGCCTGAACAAGGGCTTAGACGTGGACAAGCCACGGAACTTAGCCAAGAGTGTTACGGTTGAATAAGGCTTAAATAACGAACGGGTACCGGCGATTGTCGGTACCCGTTTTTTGGACGACGATTTGCTTAATGTGGGGCCATAACTAGACTAAAATCTTGCGTTCCCGAACATTTCGTTATATAGTACTTGCATAACACTACTGGAGAGGGAGGCGACGAAGATGAAGTACACCAAGCGGGAAACTTCCCACAAGGATCAGAAACAACGAGATGCTACTTTCGAAAAGTTCCGGAAACAACAGAACGCGTTAAGCGCCAACCGACGTGGCGATCGACGTAAATAATTAAGGCGGTTCTTCCAATGCTGGAAGAGCCGTTTTTTATTCTAATCGGGTGGTTTCCAGCGATTAGCCAAGGCATTTTCAAGGATTCCTGAAAATTCTGAGCGATTTTCTTGCAAAAATGCCCTAGACCATTTATAATTGGGCTATACCATTGAGAAGGGGATTTGATGATGCAAGAAGTTATGAAGAACATTCACGTCCAAATTGTACGTGATCAAACGGCCGGAGGTTTAGCCGGCTTTCAAGTTTTCCAAAACGCGCTGAACAAGGGTGCCCAGGTCTTGGGTCTGGCAACGGGAAGTACGCCCGTCACCATTTATGATGAACTGACGGCCAGTGACCTGGACTTCAGCAATCTGACATCCATTAACCTAGACGAATACGTGGGCTTGAAACCAACCCACCCTCAAAGTTATCACTATTTCATGCAGGAACACCTTTTTGACCAGAAGCCGTTCGCCCATTCCTTCGTTCCCGACGGCATGAACTTAAACGCTGACGAAGAGACCAAGCTCTACGACGCCCTGATCAACGCCAATCCGATTGATTTACAACTCCTAGGCTTGGGCCAAAACGGCCACATTGGGTTTAACGAACCCGGGACCGATCCGGCGTCGACCACGCATAAGGTTGCCTTGACGGCGTCGACCATTGCAGCTAACGCACGCTTCTTCGACAACGCCGATGAGGTTCCCCGTTACGCTTACTCGATGGGAATCGGGTCAATTCTGAAGGCCAAGCAGATTTTAATTGTCGCTTACGGTGAGGCCAAGGCCAATGCCGTGGCTGCCATGTTGCAAGGCCCCGTCACGCCAGACGTACCGGCCAGCTACCTACAACGCCACCCGAACGTGACGGTGATTCTGGACCAGGCCGCTGCAAGTAAACTTAACTAACGCTTAAAAAATCCCGGTTTCCCCATGAACTTTTCTCCCGCCAATAAGCCGAATTATGGTATTCTTGACCTGAAAGCGATTTTAAGGGGGAAACCGGGATTATGCTGCGAACAAAACGATTGCTAGTGACGGTACTGATAGTGGGTGCCGGCATTGGTAGTGCGGTCGGGTTGACCAGTCATGCGGCGACGACAACCAAAGACCCACAGACCTTTATTACGACATTAAAGAGCCCCGTTAAATCGGTGGCCAATCAATATAAACTTTATCCATCCGTGATGATGGCTCAGGCGGCTTTAGAAAGTGCTTGGGGGACCAGTCAGTTGACCACCGAGGCCAACAACTATTTCGGGATTAAGGGGAGTTATAATGGGCAGTCGGTAACCATGAAGACGGCCGAGTATAACGCCGATGGTGAGCTGTATTATACCAACGCAGCCTTCCGTAAATATCCCACGGCCAAGGCGTCGATGACCGATAATGCCAAGCTGTTGCGTGGGGGGACCAGTTACAACCCCACCATTTATAGTGGTACTTGGCGTGAAAATGCGGCGACCTATTCGGATGCTGCCAATGCGCTGACCAATACCTACGCCACGGCCCCAACCTACGGGTCTAGCCTGATTGCGATTATTGAGCAATACAGTCTGGACGGGCTGGATAACGCGAGTGCGGCTAGCAGCTCCTCAAGTGCCAGTTCGTCGAGCAGTAGCACGCCGACGCCGGCACCCGTGGTGTACGCCACGGCGACCTACCATGGGGCGACCGGGAACCAAACGGCCCGCTTCAGTAGTAAGCATAGTAGCTACCGCTTGTACAACCATATCAAGGGGACCCGCGAGAAGGTCACTAAGACGGCCTGGAGCAAGGTGAACGCCTACACGGGCCAACAGGTCTACCTGGATATGCGTGGGGTCAAGAAGGACCCGAATACGGGTAAGAAGACCACGTGGTACCGGTTACGCTTCTCGACCAGCAAATCGGCCAAGAAATACTGGGTCTACAGCAAGGCACTGACCCTGCCGACAGTCAAGTACGCCAGTGGTAAGGCGACGGTCAAGCTAAGTAGCACGGCGACCGGAAGCTACTACAATCACGTCTATAATTCGCCCTATCTGGCCAAGGCCCAGGGCGAGGTGAGCAAGCTGACTGCCAAGTCCTATACCGCCGATAACCAGGCAACTAAGACGCAGGATGGCATTGCGACGACCTGGTACCGCATCAAGGTCGGCGACAAGAAGTACTGGGTGGCGGCGGCGACCCAGAAGGTCAGTCCCGACTTTGACTACGTGACCTACAGTAAGGCCAGCGGCACCAAGAAGTTGGGTAAGAAGTATGCGAAGTATCATCCCTACAACCACGTCAAGAAGACGCACTTCGACCAAAAGACGTTGAAGTGGCCTAGCAAGGCTAAGGTGGGGACTAAGGTCACTATTAACCAACAAGCGTTTAAACCCACGTACCAAACCACGTGGTATCGCATTCAGTTCAGCGGTGATAAGACCAACTACTGGGTTGACGCGAAGGCTTTACAATAAACCAAGTACCAGGTAGAATGGCGTCGGGTCTCCGGCGTCATTTTTGTGTCACCTAAAGAAAGCCGTAAGTCCGCCGGGATGTTTTCCGTTCCCGGGATTTTTCTGGTATAATATGACAGATTAAGTTCTCCATCACGGGGAACCGGGAACTACTAAAAAATGCGTTAGGAAGTTTAATTCATGGATAATGCCTACAAAATTAAAGTTCAAAATGTGACCAAGGAGTATGACCTCTACAAGAGTCAGTCCGAAAAACTCCGGTCATTTTTCTCGTTACGAAACTCCAAGGTGCCCCATTTCTGGTCTTTGATGGGCATCTCGTTGGAAGTCAAGCCGGGTGAAACGCTGGGCCTGATTGGGGTCAACGGTTCCGGGAAGTCGACGTTGTCGAACATTATCTCCGGCATCATTCCCCAAACTACGGGGGTCGTGGATGTGCGGGGCGATACCTCGATCATCGCCATCGGGGCCGGCCTGCGGGGAAACCTGACTGGGTTAGAAAATATTCGGTTAAAGGCCCTGATGCAAGGGTTGACCAATCCTGAAATCGATGCCTTGATGGATGACATCGTGTCGTTCGCCGACATTGGCGATTTCTTATACCAGCCGGTCAAGAGTTACTCCTCTGGGATGAAGTCACGGTTGGGCTTCTCCATCGCGGTGCACGTGAACCCCGATATCCTGATTATCGATGAAGCCCTATCCGTTGGGGACGATACCTTCTACCAGAAGTGTGTCGACAAGATTGCCGAATTCAAGGATGAAGGCAAGACCATTGTGTTCGTCAGTCACTCTCTGAAGCAGATTGAGATTCTCTGTGACCGGGTCGCCTGGATTCACTACGGAACCTTGAAGGAGATTGGCACGACCGATGCCGTGGTCAAGAACTACCGGGCCTTCACCAAGTGGTTCAAGGGCCAGACCAAGAAGGAAAAGAAGCACTTCCAACGGCAGATGAAGGAGAACCAGAAGGCCTTCGACATCGACGCTTACCAGAAGCAGGTGACCGAGGAACGGCAGAAGGCCGAACCCGATAACTCGAACGTGGCGGCGGCCGTAAAGAAGGACTTTTACGGGTCCGTTATCAGCGAAAAGATGAGTGTCGGCAACCGGCTCCTGACCACGGTGGTCGGGGTGTTGTTCGTCCTGGTCTGCCTGGTCAACGTCTCCGGTCATTCGGTCAGTGACGTCATCCAGCATCCTAGCAACCTGATCCATCCGGAAACGGTCCTACACGATGCCAACGCGACCGATAACGTCAAATAATTAGAAAAATATGAGAAAATAGATAGATTTCTATCATTTTAAGTGGTATCTTTGACTTACCATTTATTTACCCCTTAAGCGGGATTCACCCAATGGATTCCCTTAAGGTATCTCTCATTTGGTACAGGCTAAAAGGTGAGACCGGCGAGTGGCTCTCGGCGGTCTCTTTTTTTGTAGAAAGGTGGGGCAAATTTAGTCGGCGAATGGTTTAGGGGTTAGGTTCCCGCAAGCCACCGATACGGGACGATTTCAGCGAAAATTTATGGCTAAATCAGAAAAAAGTGCATCTTTTTTCATGAAAGTGTTGACAGCGCTTACAATACTCTGTATATTAGTACTCGTAAGGTATTAATAATTACCTTCTAATCAATTCTCTTTCTCTCTTATGCCGACCACTGCCATTCCCTGGTAGTGGTTTTGTTTTTGTCTCAAAACCTTGTATAATGAATAGGACAGAGATACTGGGAGGGAATTGTATGAAGAGTCACGAAACGTTTACCCTAATTGAAGAGATTACCCGACTAGACGGGAGTAAGTACATGGAGATCAGCAACATGGTTCAAAACGGCCGAGCCGAGCTGGCCGCTGAGCGGAAGCTGATCAAGCAGGTCCGCATCCTGCAGTTGAACATCGCGCATACGCCGCACGTTCAGGCCTACGAGGATTACGTGAACGAGAACTACGAGATGCCCGCCGAGGACTTCACCGAGTTCCAAGAATGGGCTAAGCCCGCGGAACAGCAGAAAGAAGTCGACGCCATTCTGCACGAAAACCATATCGGTTAAACCCCGTAAACAAAAAGGAACGACCAACTTGCGGTCGTTCCTTTTTGTTTGCACATTTTTCAGTTAAGCGTCCTGATTTTTCCCCGCGAATTCCTGTTGGTTCAGGTAATCGAAGAGGATGCCGTCCCGCAGACCGGCGTTGGAGAAGATGATTTGTTGCGAATCCAACAGCCGCATCAGGAGAATGACCGGGATCAATCCGCCGACGATGATGTCAGCCCGCTCTTTAGAGAGCCCTGGGACCTTCTTACGGCCTTCCAGGTCCAACCCCAGGAGTTGGGTCAGGGTGGCGTAACAATCGGCTGCAGTGAGCTTATAACCGTGGACATCTTCCACGTTCAGAAAGTTCTTCTTGCGTCGGTTGATTTTGGCTAACGTTCGGTTCGCGCCACCCAGGCCGATAATCGGCAGGTTAGTGGCCTCGCGGAGCCACCAGATGTCGTTGAACACGTTGTTGACAAAGGTCATCGCGTTGAACAGTGAGTCGGCCTGGACCTTATCGCTCTCCAGATAATTTTGCGATAACGTAACGGATCCCAGCGGAATCGAGACCACGTGGCGCAACTGCTGGTTTTGGACCAAAATCAGTTCCGACGAACCACCGCCCGTGTCGACCAGCAGGCCGTTGACCATCGGCAGGGTGTTGACCACGCCGAGATAGTCGTAACGGGCCTCGGCAGCCCCCGAGATAACGGTCAGGGTCAGGTCAAGTTCGTCCTTGACCCGCTTCAAGAAGGCCTTCTGATTGGTGGCCTGACGGACAGCGGCGGTCGCAATCGCCGTAATCTGCTTGTTCTTTAAAGGGTCGTAGAGGGTCTTGAACTCGGTCAAGGCTTCCATGGTCCGGTCGATGGCGGCCGGTTGCAGTTCCTTTTCCTGGCCCATGTTCTCGGATAGCCGCACGTAGCGCTTGAGCTCTGTCAAGGTCTTGTAGTGGCCATGGTCGTCGACCTGGGTGATGGTCATCCGGCACGAGTTAGATCCTAAATCAATGACGACAAGGTTTTTCATTTATGAAGGCTCCGATCTGTAGATTTCGCCTGGTTCTTCGGGCTCAGCATCGGGTGGAACTGGTGCGGGGCGCCAGTCGGTCGCTGGTCGTGGCTCGACTGGGCCTGGTTCGCCAGTTCGGCTTGGTGCATGAAGGTGCTTTGCGCGTCCAGGAGGTCCAAGCCCCGGCGGTCGACCCGTGTGTAGGTTCGGTCGGCCTGTAAGACCCGGGTTTTGACATTATCATGCCAGAGCGTGGCGAAGATGTTAAAGGCCTGTTGGCGTAAGTCTCCGTTTAAGATTGGGAAGAGGAGTTCCACCCGTCGATTCAGATTCCGGGTCATCAAGTCGGCACTGGACAGGTAAAGCTGTGCGTCGCCGTCGTTGGCGAAGGCATAGATTCGGCTGTGTTCCAGGTAACGACCCACGATGGAATGGAGCTCGATGTTCTCACTGACGCCGGGGATGCCGACGTTCAGGCAGCAGATGCCCCGGACCACTAAGCGGACCTTGACCCCGGCCGCCGAGGCTTCGTAGAGCTTGGCAATCATGTCGGAATCAGAGAGCGAGTTCATCTTCATGTCGATCCACGCGGTCTTCCCGGCCTTGGCGTTTAGAATCTCTTGATCAATCTTAGCGACCAAGAAGTCGCGGATACCGTCCGGTGAGATGTGGAGCTGGTGGAAGTACGGTGGTTCGGAGTACCCAGACAACATGTTGAAAATGTTCGAGGCGTCGATGCCCATGTCGGTGTTGGTGGTCAGTAAGCCCATGTCGGTGTAGAAGTGGGCGGTGACGTCGTTATAGTTCCCGGTCCCCATGTGCATGTAGCGCCGGATACCGTCGGGTTCGCGCCGAACCACCATGGTCAGCTTACAGTGGGTCTTCAGACCAATCAGGCCGTAGATGACGTGACAGCCCATCTTTTCCAGTTGTTGGGCCCAATGCACGTTGTTCTCCTCGTCGAACCGGGCCTTGACTTCGACCAGGACCGTGACCTGCTTGCCGTTCTGGGCGGCTTGCCCGAGTGACTTGATGATTGGGGAGTTGGCGGAGACCCGGTAGAGGGTCATCTTGATGGCCAACACCTCGTCGTCTAACGAGGCCTGGCGAACCAACTCAGTCACGGCGTCGAAAGAATCGTACGGGTGTTGCATGATGATGTCGTGGTCGCGAATCGTGGCGAATACGTCGTCCTCCGGCTGCATGCCCGGAATCTGATCACCGGTGAAGCTCGGGTACTTCTCATCGTCGTGGTCGCTGATCTGCTTGGTCCACTTGCTAAGGAAGGTTAGGTCGATGGGCCCGCCGATGCTGTAAACGGCGTAGGCTGGCACCTTGATTGAAGTCGTTAGGCGCTTTTGCAGGGCCGGGGAAATGCCGGATTCGACTTCTAGCCGGACGGCGCCCCCGTGCTCCCGCTTTTTCAATTGGTGCTCGACTTCCTTCAACAGGTCGGAGGTATCCTCTTCCGCCACGTCGAGGTCCATGTCCCGGATGACCCGATAGTTGGCGGTTTCCTGGACCTTGTAGCCAATGAACAGGTCACCGATAAAGGTCTTGATGATGTCTTCCAACATCACGAAATCGTTGGGCGCATCCGGCAAACGGACGGTCCGGGGGAAAATCTCGGGAACCTGCACGGTGGCGAATCGTTTGTCGTGCTTATCGCCGCTCTTATGCAGCCGTAACGCGATGTTCAGCGTGTTGTTTCCGATGAACGGGAAGGGCCGGGAGCTATCGACGGCCATCGGCGTGATAGTTGGTGAAATTTCATTATTGAAGTAGCGTTCGATGAAGCGGTATTGCTTTTCACTCAGCTCATCGATGGCCTTTAGGTGTACGTTCAGGTTGCCCAAGAGGGGCAGGAGCATCCGCGTGAGCGTGGTGTATTGCTTGATGACCTGGTCGTGGGCCTTGGCGTTGACCGCGAGGAGTTGGTCCTCGGCGGTCATGCCCGAGGCGTCGGGCTTGGGATAGTTGACGGCGGCCAGCTTGGCAAGCGAAGCCACCCGGACCATGAAGAACTCGTCGACGTTGCTCTGAGTGATGCCCAGGAACCGGACCCGTTCAAGCAGGGGATTCGATTTGTCCCGTGCTTCGTCGAGTACCCGGGCGTTGAAGTCGAGCCAACTAAGTTCACGGTTGGTAAAATAATCTGGATTTTTAAATTTTGATGTCATTTATGCACCCTCCTCTGTTTAAGCACTGGTTGTAAGCCGAAGACGTCCGTGAAAAAGTCAGCCTTGAAGTTGAAGGCCCACTGAATCAATGCCAAGTCATCATCGCTAAAGGCGGTGATGACGACCTGGGTGGTCTTGACCGATACGGAGATCCGTTCGATGGTCTGCTGATGGGCGTCGTCCAAGGCGTCGGCGACCCGCAGGATGGCGGCCAGCTTAGCAACCGTCAGACGTTTGTCGGCACTGAGTTGGCGGAAGTGGGCCAGTTCGCCCCCCGGCGTCCGGGAACTGTGGTACCGCGAGACGGCAGCGACAATCTGCATCTCTTCGGTGGACAGGCCTAGCAGTTCCGATTGCTTCAACACGTAGTCGGAGTGCAGGTAGTGTTCGTGAGTGTCAATGTACCCCCCGATGTCGTGGACGATGGCGGCGACCTGGAGCAGGAGGCGGTCACGGGCCTGCAGGTGGTGCAGGGACTTCAGCTGGTCGAACAGGTGTAACGAGAAGTGCTCCACTAGGGCCATGTGCTGGGGTTCGACCTGGTAACGGTCGGCCAGCGCGTGGGCGGCCCCAATGATCTGATCGTTGAAGTTCTCTTTAATGTAGCCTTCGCTGATTCGACGGTCGGTGGTCAGACCGTCCGAGACGTTAAGGTTGACCAGGTGCACTTGCTGCGCGTGAACGGCGGTCAGGAGCTTTTGAATCAACAGGACCTCCGGTAAGACCAGGCCGATGGATTCCTCGGTCAGGTTCAGACGTTCCATCAGGAATTGGTCGGAGGCGTTTTGGACTTCGTCGGAGAATTCGCGGAACTTCTTCAAGGAGAGGGTGAAGCTGGTTGCGTCCTTAGGAATGAAATAGTTGTTCAGGGGCGTGGCACCGATCAAGATGACCTGGTTGTCCACGTCCTGGAGGTCGTCGGGCACGAAGCGGTAGAAATCATCGACTTTACTGTTGATGTAGTCGTCGAGGACCGCGATGGGGTTCGGCGCGGTCGACCGCAGGTTTTGAAGGACCTCCTTGATTCGGGTCGGTCCCAACTTCATGTTATGGGAAGCTAGGAGTTGTTGGTGGTTAAAGAAAGAGAACGTGGTACTCCCGGAATTCAACCCAATGATGGCCATGTGGTGCTTGACCAGCTTAGGGTAGTCGGCGAAATGAAGCGCGATGGCCTCATTGCGGACCAGTGATTCCCGCCCCAGGGAAATCCAGTGAATCCGCAGGCCGGTCCGCACGTAGAGCTGATCGGCGATGAAATCGGCATTGGGTGCGGCTGAAAGGGCTTGGGACCCCCAGACCTTGTAGTTGGTGACGCCGTAGTCTTTGATGATCTGTAGGAAGCCCCGGAGCGCCTCGGCAGCGTCGGCGACGGTCTGCAGACCGATATCTTCATGGTTGTAAATATTTTCCCCGATGGCGACGGGCGACTTGACCCGCTCGGCCTGTTGACCAGTTTTTAGGTTAACGATTGATAGTTCCATGCTGGTGACGTTAACCAGTATGGCGCCAAAATAATTATCAGCCATAAGTTCATCTACTTTCTATAATAGTGTTAGTCTGTGAAGACTTGGTTGTCCATAATCAGCTTTTCCAGGTGTTTCTCGGTTCGCTGACTCTTGGGCGGTAGTGCTAAGTAATCCCCATACATCTCCGTTAAAATTGTCGCATAGTCGGTCGGTACTTGAACGGATAAACGCTCAAATGGGACCGTTGTTAGCTCAGTCACTTGCCTAAGGCTGAACACCTCCTTGTTATAGCTATATTGGGATGCAAGATTTTTCACGTTCGTCAGGGTGTCATCCGCCTGGTACTGGGTCATGACGGCGTGCCGGGCTTGTTTCAACTGGGCAATGTCGGCCAGTTGCTCACTCCCTAAAGGACTCTGGAACTTCTGGAAGGGGGTGTTGACCAGGTGGTAGCGCAACTGTAGTAAGATGCGGGTGTTATACCACTGGAACTTGGTCACCTGTTCCCGTTGCTGGGTCGTGTCTTCCGGAATCCGGTCCAAGGGGAAGATGTCGATGAAGACCCCTTTCCGGGCGTTGTTGACGTTGTTCTTCTCCTCGATGTAGGTGTTGCGGTCGAGGAGCTTGGCGTAACTCAGCGCATAATTGGGGTCACTCGTGGGCGTCTGCAGGAAGTAGTGACTGTCTGCCAGACGTTGGGGGGCCGCGGCGACTAGTTGGTCATAGTCAGCGCGTAACAGGCCCACGTCGACGTCATCGTCCCAGGGGATGAAGCCCTGATGACGGATGGCCCCCAGGAGGGACCCGCCCAGTAGAAAGTAGGGCAGGTTCAGTTCCTGACAAAGCGAAATCAGGCATTCTAAGTTTCCTAACTCGACATGGTGAATCCGATCGATTAAGCTGGTCATAACAAAATCCTTTCTAATTCCCCAAGACGGTTTGAAGGAAGAACCGATAACCCGAAAACATAATTAACTAGTCATACCCTAAGCTTAGTTTAGGGGACCCTTCAATTTTAACAGACGGGGTTCGCCTTGGGGGCGATTGCGCGAAAAAACTGGTATTTAATGGGCGTAAATGCTAAGATAAAAATCGTATTTTGAGAATTGTAGGTGGGAATCATGGCTGAACAAGAAGAACCGCTGTTGGACGCCTTTATTGACGTTTACATGAACTCGTTGAAGTATCTCGATGAGTTCGTATCGGAGCCAGCCAAAGCGTTTCATCTGTCTTTTGAGCAGTATCTGATTCTACAGGAAATTACCCGGCATCAGAACGTGACGTTGATGGACATTGCCAGCCAACGTCAGGTGACGCGGAGTGCCATTTCGCGTCAGATTAAAGTCCTGCTTCGCCAGGGGTATCTGCGCCAGACGCCCGATGAAAACGATCGCCGGCGACTGTATCTGTTGGCGACCCCAGCTGGAGTGGAGGCGGAACGTCTGATTCGGCAGCGAATCACCCGGCGTTTCCAGGGCTGGGTCGACGTGTATGGCGAGGAACGGGCCCGGGAGATTCTCAGGTTCATTCGGGACTTCAGCCAAGTTACCCGCATGAAGAAGTAACGCAACAAGCTAGGGGTAAAAGGAGATTGAAGTCAATGAGCAAGAAGCGCATGAGTCAGGAAGAAGCGCGGCGCTGGCGCAAGATTGTCTTCATGGACGATGATCGCGCCGAGAAGCGACCAGGGAAATCACCAAGAACCTATGTTTATGGTGAGGGTGAGCAGCAGCGTTCGTCGTCCTTGTGGCAACGAATGAAGCGGCATTTCACGCGTTAATAATTGAAAAATGGGCACCACTAAGGGCGGTTTTGCAAGCCCGACGGTGGTGCCCATTTTAAATTTAACGTTTTTCCACCGGGGTAACGGGGGTAAACTCATCGACGAGTTCAATGCGGACGTTGTCGCTGCCGCCCAATAGTTTGGCGACGGGGCAACGGCTCTCGGCCAAGGCAACCATGGCTTCAGCGGTCGCCTGATCAACGCCGGGAAGCTTAATCTGGGCGGTCACGTAGAACTGAAAGCCGCGGCGGTCGCGTGCCATCTCGACAATGGTGTGGACTTGCGAGGTGTGGGGCATGTCCCGGCGCTGTTCGATGGCCTCGAGCGTGGCGTTCAGGCAAGTACTTAGGGCCAATCCGACGAATTGTTCGGGGTTGGCGCCGGGACGGTCCGAGAGAGGATCACTGGTGGTGGCATCTAGGCCGTTGGGCACGTAGGAATGGCTGTTCAGACCCTCGTCATTGTTGGCGACGGTCCGGTAGAGGGGTGGAAACTTTTCGCGATCGATTGACATCTGATCAACTCCTTTAGGCTTTAAGTTTAGCCTACGCCGCTTCGTTCTAAAACTCAATCAATATAGCGCCAAAATGATAAGGTTTTCAAAAGTGGTGGACCATTATGGATTTTAGTGCCACAAAAGTCGCTTATCGGGTGATATGACTAGCATGCAACCACTTGCACGTGTACCTATACCAATTCTTGGGGTTTCTCAGGGAAATCCCATAATAGCGGGATAATCTGGGGATTATACAGGCAACCAAACCGAATTGGCCGGTCTTTTTCCCTTTGTAAATGTTTTGTAATAAATTGCAAAAAAGGGTAGACCGCTTTGATGTTTGCGCTTATAATGTGGGGTGACAAGCAGTAGAACACTGGCGCAAGGATTTAGGGGGAGCCATATGTTAGAAAATAAGCTGTCAGATGAAAAACGTGAATTTGAAATGCTCACGTGGCGCGCCCAAAAACATGGCGCCCAAGTAGTTGCCGAGGAACAAATGCGGCGTTTTGCGGCAACCGTAGCGGAGCAGGAAGCCATCGTCAATGCGGCTCAAGAGCGACGGACGATTATTCCCGTTGGTTAAGTCACCCTGTTTAATGGTCTGAATTTTTATGCGGAAACGTCGATCGATGCTATGGTCCCATTAAGGGGGCGACAACGTGAAGCATCCAGGAATGTACTACGTTTATTATGTCGGTGGCTGGCTGTTCATCGCCATCATGCTGGTGGTGATTTACCACATGATTTTATTGTGGGGAACCGCAAGCAATATGTAGAAGTTGAAGGGGTGTCTCGTCGGAAAAATTCCGGGGAGGCATTTTTTAGTTGTTCAGTAAAAAAGGGCATAAAAAAAGCTAGCTACGCGTGAACGCAACCAGCAGAATAGAAGTATGTGTACGGTCTTAATGGTGTTAATAATGGCTTAATGTCAATTAACTCCTCCAATAATCGCTAAAACCGTGGCAGGCTCTCACCTGAATATGTGACTATATTATAACGTGGCTGGCCGGGTCTGTAAACCTTATTTTTAAAGATTTGTTAAAGCGCCAGGCTTAGTAAAACGAGTAACGTTACTAATGCCGGGCATCCTTGGAGCCAAAAAATTGAGCGCTTAACCGTCAAACTCCCGAACAGCGCGACGACAACAATGAACAATAAGAGGAGGGCGACGGCAATATGTTGGGCATTTCCCGTTAGTAAGGTGAGGTTACCAAGCAAGACAATCCCCAGCATTCCGTTATAGATGCCTTGGTTGGCTAACGCCGCTTGGGCGGGTTTTTGGTCAACGAAGTCCCGGGGCATCCCGAAGGCTTTGGCCTGTTGTTCGGGTTTGCCCCAAATTTCCAGGGCCATGATGCCCAGGTGTTCCAGTGCGACGAAACAGGTTAACCCGATAAATAAAATTGTCATTAAAAGCGCTTCTTTCTTTAAGGGCTTAAACGTAAGCCAGGAGTATAAATAATTGTAAAAAAGGTTGGTTAGTTTAAGCTAGTTTTTAGTTTGGCGTGTAGAATAATATTTATAGATTTATTTCTAGGGGAGCTCGCGTCACAAATCGGAGTAGACCGCGGTAATGAAGCTTTCTGGATAAAATGAATGGAGGAATTACTGATGAGACTCCTAGACTTAAGTGGACAACAATTCGGCAGACTGACGGTTATTAAGCGTGACGGCACGGCAAAGAACGGAAACGCGACCTGGCTGTGCAAGTGTAGTTGTGGTCAGTTGGTCACGGTAGACAGTTATCGGTTGCGTCACGGCATCACCGTTAGTTGTGGCTGTTACCGGCGTGACATCAGCAAGGCCCGGCTGACCAAGGATCCCCGGACGCGTAAGCAGATTGGGAATGCGACAAACTTACCACTAGTGAACGGCTCAAACGTGGCCGCCCTGACCAAGTTAAGCTCCCGCAACATCTCCGGTGTGATCGGTGTGAGTTTCGACAAACGTTCCGGCAAGTGGGCCGCACGCTTATTTTACCACGGTCGCTACGTGCTTAACCAAACATTTAGCGATTTCTACGAGGCCGTAGCAGCGCGTAAGGCCGCGGAGCAGACTCTGGCCAAGGACAGCGACCTGAGCCTCAAGGCTTCCGCCGAAGGATAAATTTAACAGAATAGAGAAATGTGGAGGCCCGGCAAACGTCGGGCTTTTTTTGTTGGTCGTTGGTGGGCGCTCCGTTCCGCCGAGAGTTGCCGCCGTGGTGGGCACGACTCTGAAGCCCCACGAAAACCATGTGGGTCTCCAGAGCTCGCCCTTGGGGTAAGCTGGCACAAAACACCGGCTAACACCAACGACACCGCGGCGGCAAAGTCGGCTCCACTGCGCTGATGATTGGCGTAATCAGCAACTGGCGTCATGAAGTCAATTGTGACTAATCTGGTGTTATTTCTACGAAGTCTTGACTACGCTGACGATTTCCCTCGATGGATTAGTTATTCTAAAGGCTGTTGTCAAACCTTATAAGAGTTAAACGCTGCAACGCATGGTTTCTAGAAATCAGATGATAGGTGTTATGAGTTGAGGGAGCGCTAAAGTGGCTGAAAGTCAGCAAATTATCTTTAGTTGTTTTCTGCTAGATGCAGCGTAGCGGAGCCGACTTTGGTCCCGTGGTGTCGTTATTCTTAGCCGATGGGTTATTCGGCTTAGAATAAGGCCGAGCTCCGGAGATGCGCGGGGGTTTCGCGTAGCTTCGGAGTCGTGCCCACTACGGGACCAATGCTCGGCGGAGTGAAGCGCCCATCAACGGCCACCGTATCAGTTGACGACGGGCCTAAAAACCGGGTAAGGTAGCTAAGGAAGATGAGAAGAAAGGGTGACAAATGGTGGAATACCGAGAAGAAGCAGATACATTGGGTACGGTCAAGGTGCCCGCAACGGCGCTGTGGGGGCCGCAGACTGAACGGAGCCGGCATAACTTTACCACGGGGCCACTGATGCCGCTGCCCGTGATTCGCGCACTGATTCAGATTAAACGGGCGGCGGCCGTGGCGAACCGCGACCTGGGGGAACTTAGTGATGCCAAGGCCCAGCTGATTATTGCGGCCAGCGATGACTTACTGGCCCTGTCAGATGACCGGCTCCAGCGGGACTTTCCGTTGCACGTTTACCAGACCGGGTCCGGGACCCAGACCAACATGAACGTGAACGAGGTCATCGCTCACCAGGCCCTGACCCACGACCCGACCGGTGAGCTCCAACCCAACGACGACGTGAACCACGGGCAAAGTTCCAACGATACCTTCCCGACGGCCATGACCATGACCGCCCGGGTCGCCGTTCAGCCCCTGATTGCCGCAGTTCGTCACCTGGTGGCTGAGCTGACCGTGAAGCAACACGACTACTGGCGGGTGGTCAAGATTGGCCGGACCCATTTACAGGACGCCACGCCCTTGACCTTTGGCCAGGAGGTCAGCGGCTGGGTCAGCACGCTCCAGCACGACCTGACCTACCTAGAAGCCCTGGACGACACGCTGCTGGAACTGCCGATTGGTGGGACGGCCGTGGGAACTGGGTTGAACGCGGCGCCAGGCTTTGCCACCGCGGTCGCCGCTGAGCTAAGCGCGGCCTATCACCAGCCGTTCACCGCGGCGACCAATAAGTTCTTCGGGTTGGCGTCACATTCTGGACTGAATGCGGTCCACGGCGCTCTGAAGACGCTGGCGAGCGACCTCTTAAAGATTGCCGACGATATTCGGTTCCTGGCCAGTGGTCCCCGGGCGGGCTACCATGAGTTACAGATTCCCGCCAACGAACCCGGGTCGTCGATCATGCCTGGCAAGGTCAATCCAACGCAGGCAGAGGCCCTGACCATGGCGGCGACGCGGGTAATGGGCAACGACGTGACTATCACGGTCGCCGCCTCGCAAGGGAATTTCGAGATGAACGTCTATAAACCCGTGCTGATAGCGACCTTCCTGGAGTCGGCTGACCTGTTGGCCGGGACCGTGACGGGCTTCGCCGATAAATTGGTACACGGGATGACGGTCGACGCCGAGCGGATGCAGCAGCTGGTCGACCAGTCGTTGATGACTGTGACGGCGTTATCGCCACACATTGGCTATCATGCGAGTGCGGCGATTGCTCAGTTGGCCGACCGCGAAGGGCTGACCTTAAAACAGGCGGCGCTCCAGTCGGGGCAAGTGACCGCCGACCAGTTTGCTGAATGGGTCGACCCCTTGAAGATGACCGGGGTCGACGACCAAAAATAACCTGTGAAATGGGCTGGGGACTAACGTCTCGGGTCCATTTTTGCGTCGGCATGTTAGTCGCCAAGGTGAAAATAACTTGCAACTTGGAAAACTCGTGTTATAGTGTAATAGAAGCATAATACACTAGAGAGGTGAAGGACGTGCAATTCGACGATAAGGTCCCCATTTATTATCAAATCAAGAACTACCTGTATCACCGCATCGTTGCCGGAACGCTGAAGCCCGGCGACAAGCTGCCGGCCGTTCGTCAATTGGCGGTCGATTTGACGGTGAACGTGAATACCGTTCAGCGCGCACTCAGTGAGATGATTACGGAACAGATCTTAGAATCCAAGCGGGGCCGCGGCAATTTCGTGACCCAGGACCAGGACCAGATTACGGCGTTGAAGCAGCGCTTGATTACCGACTATATCCAGGAATTTTATACCCAGCTTCACGCGTTGAACCTAAGCGATGCCGAAATCATCGCGGAGATTGAACGCTACATCCAAACCAAGGGGGAACCAGCATGACAGCCAACGCCTTAGAGATTACCAACCTAACCTACCGAAAGAACCAGAAAACGATTCTCGAGAACGTCAACCTGCAGATTACTGCGGGAAAAATCGTGGGACTCTTAGGGGAGAACGGTGCTGGGAAGACCACTCTGATGCGGTTGATTGCCAGCGTGGCTAAGGGTGAACGGGGGACCATTGCGGTCAACCAGCAGACTAAGGGCGTGCAACGCCGGACCCTGGTCAGCTTTAGTGAAGGCCTCCAGGGGTTTCGTTCGGCGGCCAAGCTCAGTGAGATTCGCGACTTTTACGCCCGGGTCTACCCGGACTTTTCGGCTAAGAAGTACCTCGACCTGATTACCTTCATGCAGATCGACGATGACCAGAAGTTGGGGACCCTATCCAAGGGAACCCGCGAGAAATTCGTGATTGCCCTGTGTTTGGCGCGTGAGGCGGCCCTGTACCTGTTGGACGAGCCGTTTAGCGGCATCGATAGCATGAGCCGCAAGCGCATCATCAGCAGTATCATCAAGTGGAAGAACGACGACGCGACGCTGGTCATCAGTGACCACTACGTTACCGAAATCGCACCGCTATTGGACGAGGTGGTCGTGGTCAAGGACCAGACGATTTGCACCCACAAGAGTAGCGAGCAGATTCGCAGCGAATTCGGCATCGGTATCGAGGCCTTCTACGAGAGTATCTATGAGGGGAGTATTCCAAATGACGAGCTTTAATCAGACCTTTCGGGCGACGATTCATCCCAAGTTACGAACCGTCAACGCCTTTTTATTCTTTAACCTGTTAGCGGTGATTTTAACCATGCTCTACGCCATCTGGGAGAATGGGTTTACCAATCTGGAAATGATTGGACCGGTGGTGCTCTGGGGCGGCCTATTCTGCCTGGCGGCGTTTGTTCGGGTCACGCTCAAGAGCGAACGGGTACTGGTCAGCGACACCTACCGACTGCTCCCCGTGAGTGAGTGGGTGCTTTACTTAGCAAACCTGGCAACGTCCTTTGTTGCGTTGGTTTACATGGGTCTGGTTCAGCTAGTCTTGCTGGTCATTGGCTCGGCGATGAACGGGAGCGCGGTGCGTGCCTGGATACGCCAATACATGAACTTAAACTTGACCGCCGCGGATTGGCACCAATTCCAGGTCTACGGACTGAGTATCTGTGGGTACGCGATAGCGATTCTGCTCTGGAGCTGGGTCTTCATCACGTTGATTCATTTCGCCACGGATGCCATTAGCGCCTTCATCCCCGGCAGCTCGCAACGCATCGTGAAAGGCATCCTGGCGGTTCTATTGACGTGGGGTGTGATTGCTTTCCTCAATTGGGTCGGTGCATTGGCGGGTAAGCTGATTCGCCTGATTAGTAATGTTGGGACCTTCAACATGGCGTTTAATTTCGTGACCATCATTGCAGCCATTGTGGTGGTGAGCCTGCTGAACGTGTACCTGATGAAGCACTGGGTGGAAGCCCGATACTAATAGTTACGCAAAAGCGCCGCGGAATTTTTCTTCCGCGGCGCTTTTTTACACGCATCTGATAGTGGGTCAGAACGTGATTAGAGGACGATGTAGTAACTTGGTTGCCAAACGCTCTGGCTGAAGACACCAATACCATCAGCTTCGTTCTGGGCGGCAACGTACTGACCATTCCCCAGGGAAATCCCGTCATGGTAGGGTGCGCTGTCGGAGCCCCAGAAGAGGATGGCGCCGGCTGGGGCGTTGGCCACGTCGTAGTGGTGGGTCCCCAGCTTAGTTTGCTGGTAGGTAGTCCGGGCGCTCAGACCAAAGGCGTATTGGACCAGGCCGGAACAGTCGAAGCCAGACATTGAGCTGCCACCGTAAACGTAGGGTACGTTGCTGTTGGCAATCTTCAGGGCTGCGGCCACGCCGCCCCCGTTGGCGACGTTTGCGGTGCTGGAACTAGACGTCGTGGTGGTACTGGATTGTGCGGACGAGGCGCTAGCAGTCGGGGTACTCGTCGCGTTTGCCGTCGTGTTGCCAGTTTGGGTCGATGACGTCCCCGTGCTGTGGTCGTAGGTCTGGCCAGTGGTTTGGCTCTGGCTGGTGCTGGTGGCCTGAGAACTAGCGGTGGCGTTGCCAGTCACCTGGCTGGAACTACTTGCGGCCTGACTAGCCGAGGAGCTGGTGATCGTTGAGCTAGCCGTCTTGCTGCTCGTGGTCGCTGGGTGGGTAGATGATGCGGACTTAGGCGTTGTGGTTGCGGCCTTTTGGGTCGTTGCGCCCGTAGTGGCCTGCTTTGTTGTCGATTGTCCCGTCGTTGGTGTCGTGGCCGCAGTGGAAGTCCCACTGGACCGCTTGGCCGTGGTTTGGCCGTCGGGGATGGTCAATTTCTGATTGATATAAATCAGGTTGGCGTCGGCTAGGCTGTTGGCCTTAACGATCGACTTGACCGAGACGTGGTAGGCCTGGGAGAAGCCCCAGACTGTGTCGCCGCTCTGGGCAGTCACGGTGCTGGCGTTGGCGGTTTGTCCGCCAGCCATTAGCAGCGCTGCGGCGCCGAAGGTACTAATCAGTAATTTTTTCGTTGATGATTTAATGATGTCTCACTCCAGAATGGTTTAGTTAAGCGCTCGCTTACAAATTCCAGTGTACGAATACAAAGTTGCGAAGGCGTTGCAAGACCATAACAAAGTTAGTCGTTTTAGTGACCAATATGACACGTATTTTGAACCCTTATCCCGCTAAACGGTGGCTTTTCTGGACGGTCGATAAGCTGGGTGGTTCGGTTGTTGAATGATTATCAAGCGCGCAAAAAATCCCCACATCGGCGTTGACCGGGCGGGGACTGGAAATTAGAATTGGCGCTGTAATTGGTGCTGGTAGTGCTTGTACAGCAATGCGTATTTATCAGTAACATTGGGCATCCAGGGCTTCTTGGTGCCACAGAAGTGTAGGAAGACCGTGTGGGAAACCACCCAATCCAGGCTCCATTTACCCTGACTGGTGGCCTGGTAGGTCAGGTCCTTGCGCACGTCGTAATTGTAGACCACATCGGCGACCGGTCGGGTGTCCTGGGCGTAGAGCTTGTTTAAGACGTCCTGGTCGGGTAGGAGCAGTTCGTTCTTGTGGTCACGAATAATCTGAAAAATATCGGCGGGATGCACGATTTCGCGGGCGCGGGCCAAGTTGATCAGGAGCACGCCGGAGTTGAAGTAGTGCGGCGTTGCGGTATCCAGTCGGAACTGATTAAGGGTTCCGGTCAGGTTGAGGAAATCGGTGTGCATGGCCGCGGCATAGAGCTGGCCGGTCAGGTCGAGCTGATACAACGGCGTTAGGTCGTTGATCACCAGAATGTCAGCGTCTAGATATAAAATTTTGTCGAGGGTGTCTGGCAGGAGTTCGCTGGCCAGTAGCCGGTAGTAGATTGACCGCGGGTAGCGGTTCGACACTGGTGCGTCGGCGAAAACCGCCTGGTCGGCCAGGACGGGATGGTAAGTCATCTGCCACTCTGCTAGGGTGGCGGTGATACTGGCCGCGTCGGTCAGGGGCTGATCCTGAATCACGTAAACGTCGTAGGTGTTGGTCGCCGGTGAGTTTTGGCGAATCGCGTAAAGCGTGGTCAGCATGTGGGGGGCGAACTTGTCGTCGACTGAAAAGAGTAAGTTGATCTGCATGGGGGGTCCTCCTAGGAAGTGTGTGCTAGGTTTAGTTTAGCCTAGTGATTATGATGACGCTACCATTTTGACCGAAAAATAAGGAGCCAGCGTCAATGACGGGTTCCCTATTACTGTCTATTCGTCGCACAATGATCGTTCAATCAACGCGGGGTCGATGTGGGTGTCGCCCCAAGTGCAGATGGCGTCGAGAATCGGAAACAGGGATTCTCCGTTCGCCGTCAGCTGGTATTCCACGTGGGGTTGGGCAGTGCCGAAGTCGTGGCGGCTGACCAGCCCGTCATTTTCTAGTTCACGGAGTTGAGTGGTCAGGGTCTTGTGCGACACGTCTTGGATGTGCTTTTGGATGTCGGCGAAGCGCACGCTGTGGTATTCGGCCAACTGGTACATAATCATGATTTTCCACTTGCCCTGAATCATCTGCATGGTCGCGTCGAATTCGTTTAGGTAGTGGGGCGCTGTCTTTATTTTTGAGAGCAAATACCGTTCCTCCAATGTTCCTCGTGGTTACGTCAAGGTGCGTACTTGTTTCGGGGATACCCCGTTATTATACTGTAATTCGTTGAGAAGTTCGCGAATGACCTATTATAAAAAACGAGGTAAAAATAATGAAAAAATTAGTTGTGATTACGGGGGCTAGCTCCGGCTTTGGTGAACAGATTGCCAAGCTCTTTAACGCTGATGGCTACCCACTGCTGTTACTGGGACGGAACATGGAAAAGTTGGCGCAGGTCGCCGCGGGGATGACCAACGTGTTGATCGACCGGGTCGACGTTGCCGACTATCACCAGTTCGAGACCGCTGTGCGCAAGGCCGAGGCCCAGTATGGCCCGACCGACCTGCTGGTCAACAACGCTGGCGTGATGTTACTGGGCAACGTGCAGAATCAGGACCCCCAGGAGTGGCAGACCATGCTGGACACCAACGTGATGGGCGTGTTGAACGGGACCCAGATTGTCTTAAACGATATGCGAGAACGGGAACACGGGACTATTTTGAACATGTCCTCGATCGCCGGGAAGAAGACCTTCGTGAACCATGCGGCCTACGTGGCGTCCAAGTTCGGCGTCCACGGCTTGTCCGAAACGTTGCGGGAAGAAAATGCACCGAAGAACGTCCGGATTATGCTGGTTGCGCCCGGTGCCGCGGAGACCAACTTGCTGACTCACGTGACCAGCGAATCTGCGCTGAAGGACTACACGGCTTGGAAGGCAACTATGGGTGGGATTACCCTGGACCCTAAGCACGTCGCCGAGACCGTGAAGTTTATGTACGACATGCCCCAAGCGGTGAACATCCGTGAGGTGGACATCGCCGCAACCAAACAAGATGCTTAATGGCCTGCCATTGAGCAGGAAACTAACTTGATGGCACGCCCTAAGTAGCGGTGACCCGGCAACTTGCTGGGCCGCCGTTTTTGTGTACAGCCTAAAGAACGCCACAGCATCGAGGGTCGGGTTGTGGCGTTCCTAAGTGGTTAGTGGTACCGGCGGTCAAGCACGAAGGCGCGGCCGTAATCTTGTGGGGTGACGTCGTGGAAATCTAGTGACCGATAGAAGGCCGCGGTGGCCGCATCGGGGTCAGTGATGAGGACGGTTTGACCGACATTTTGGTAATGGTCGAGTAATCGGTGGACCAGCTGACTGCCCAACTGGTGGCGCTGATAGTCCGGTGCGACCAGAATATCCTGGACGTAGAGAATCGTGTGGCCATCGGTGACACCGCGGGCGAGGCCCACGAGTTGCTGGGCCGTGGTTGCCCAGAGCACGGTCGAATTGGCTAGGGCCGCTAGGGTGTTTTTCGGTCGCTGCGTATAGGCCGTCCAGCCAACACTGGCGTAGAGGGCAATAATTTGGTCGTCGGTTAGAAACTGAGGTTTTTGAAAGTTATAAGCAATCATCAATCACGCATCCTTTATTTATTAGAATTTTGGCATGATTGCTGCTAAACGTGCTTTGACCATCTGGCTCATCTCGCTTATCACGTAATTTATCATCAGTATAGACTTATTTGCGGATGACAGTGCGTAATTAACCTCCCCAAAAATAAACCATTTTGGTTATTAATTTTCCCAGTTGGGACCATCAGAGCCCAAACGGTTTGCTGGCTGGCGGTGACTGGGTATAATCGGGGTATCAAGCGAAAGCAGGTGGCAGAGATGGAAAAGGTAACCTTTGTCGGGGACATTCATTCGGGGGCCGATGATCTGCGGACCCTGTTGACCGACCCGGTAATTTTGGACAGTCACATCGTTTTTCTGGGAGACTACATTGATGGGTTGACCACCCGGCACTTCAGCGACCATACCGAACCCATGGTGGTCGACCCGTTGGCGGTGCTGGACATCCTGATGGACCGGGTCGCCCATCACGGGGACCAGGCCTTGCTGGGCAACCACGACGACTTCTGGATAGCGACTGCGCGGCGTGACCGGGATGCCTATGAGACCTGGAAGTTAAACGGTGGGGAGCACACCTGGGCGCGACTGGGGATTACCGGGGACGGCCTTTTTCAGGTGGCCGATGCTCTGAACGCCGCGCCGCTCCGGGCCTACACGGATTTCTTGAACCAGCGACCCATCACCTGGGAGAATGACGCGATTCTGGCGGTCCACGCCGGGCTGAACTGGCATAACACGCTGGCACAACAGGAACGCGATGACCTCTTGTGGATTCGGGGCGACTACTACTTCAAGGACGACGACCATCACGCGGAGGGCTGGCACCGCAACGACTTGGGCAAGGTCATCGTCACCGGCCATACCCCGGTCCAGTTTTTACAAACCAACGGGATCGGGTACATCAAGATGACGGCCAGTCACGACGACGTGCCGCGTTACCTGATCGATTCGGGCAGCCGTTCCGGCGCCGTTGATGGTGGCGTTTTTGCCCTGACCCTGGCGGCCGACGGACAGGTGATCCAAAAGAAACGGGCGGTGAAGGGCCAACTTTATGACGGTGACCAGCCGCTGACCGAAGCAGATTTGGCGGATTAGCGGTGTGAAAATTAAAAGTGAATCTACTAAAAATAGCCCTCACCAATCAGTCGGTGAGGGCTATTTAGGGTCGGTAAACATTATTTTCCCCCGTTGTGGCTGAAATGCCGTAGAATAGGAAACTAACGGATATGTAAAGAAACGGTTTGGGGGATGGTTTTGTGAAAGCAAAATTTGGGATGCTAAGTGTGATTTTACTGGGAATCAACTCGATTATTGGATCGGGGATTTTCCTGTTGCCCGGTCAGGCGGAACAGATGATTGGGCCAGCTAGTTTGCTGGTTTTTGTGTTTGACATGCTACTAATCGTGTCGATTGCGTTGTGTTACGCGGAGGATGCGACCTATTTCAAGGACAACGGCGGGCCGTACCTCTATGCCAAGGAGGCCTTCGGGGACTTCGTGGGCTATGAGGTCGGCTTTAGCGTCTGGGCCATCAGTATCATCGCCTGGGCGACCATGTCCAACGCCTTCGTCACGGCGCTAGGCGCCATCTGGCCGGTCCTGACGCAGCCGCTCTGGAAGGACCTGCTGATTCTGGTGTTGCTGGGGACATTGACACTGGTGAACATAGCCGGTGTGACGCTGACCAAGCTGGTCAATAACGTGGTGACGATTGCGAAATTAGTGCCGCTGGTGATTTTCGTGGTGGTCGGGGCCTTTTTCGTGAACGGGGCCCACTTCACGCCGTTCGTGGTGACCACCACCGGCTTTTCGAGTGCGTTTGGCTCGGCGGCGATTCTGATTTTCTACGCCTTCACCGGGTTCGAAGCCCTGGCGATTGCCGCACAGGAATTTAAAAATCCGCAGCGAACGATTCCACTGGCCATCATGGTGGTCCTGGCGGTGGTCGCGTTGCTCTACATGGCGATTCAGGTGGTTTCGATTGGCGTGTTGGGTGATCGATTGGCAACCAGCAGTGCGCCGCTCCAGGATGGCCTGGCGCTGATGTTGGGGCCGGTCGGTAAGGCTATCGTTGCGGTGGGGACCATCGTGTCGATTCTGGGCATCGCAACGGCCCAGTCGTTTTACCTGCCGCGAATCGGGGCGTCGATGGCCGATAACGGCGTGATGCCCAAGGTGGTCGGTTACCGGAACCGCCAGGGTGTGCCCGCGGTGGCCATGCTGGTGTCATTTCTGATTGCCTACCCGCTCGCTATCTCGGGGACTTTCCAGACGTTGGCCGCCATTTCGGTGGTCTCGCGGTTCGCCCAGTACATCCCCACGATTCTGGCGGTGCTGATTTTCCGGCGGCGCAAACCGCAAACGGCAAACCAGTTTCGGATTCCCCTGGGGCCGGTCCTGCCGGTCTTGGCGGTGGTGGTCAGCCTGTGGTTGTTGTCGAAGGCCTCGGTCTTCCAGCTGGTCATGGGGCTGGGTTGCCTGGTCATCGCCATGCCGTTTTATTTCCTGATGGGCCGGCACCGGTCGTCGATAGATTGAAAAAGTCGGTCGTTGCGGGTAATCGCGGCGGCCTTTTTTAGGTGCCTGGCGTTTGAACCCATCCGCCGAACATGCTATTCTGGGAGTATTCGATTTTAGACGAGGAGTGACGTTAATGAGTGCGGTAATCTGTCTGACGCCGTCCCGAAAGCATTAGGACGAGACAATGGACGGACCAGTTCTCCATTGTCTTGACTTACCAAGGAGAACACATGGATAAAACGATTCAAGAAACTTTACAACTCGATACGATTTTAAACGCGGTCGCCGGCCTGACCCACAGTGATTACGCCGCCGAACAGCTGCGGCAGACGCCGGTCCAGGACGACCTGGCCGGGGTCAAGAACGCGTTAGCGCTGACCCACGAAGCTCACGACCTGTTGGCCCAGGACGTCTTGCTGACCTTTTATAACCTGGACCAGATTACGGTAATCCGTACCAAGCTGGACCAGGGGCGCCTGTTAACGGTCGAACAACTCAAGGCGGTTCAGGATACACTGGTCAACTGGCGCCGGCTGGGCATCGTTTTGCGGCAACACGAGCAGGACATTCCCCAGCTGATGGCGTTGTTGGCGAAGCAGCCCCCGTTGAACGGGCTACGTGACCGGCTGGACGACGTGCTGGATTTAAACGGGATTCGCGACGACGCCACGCCGGAACTGGCAAAGTTGCGCAAGGATAAGGACAAACAGTCCCACCAGATTCAGCAACAGCTGGGTCAGTTCATCTCGAAGCATAACCACGAACTGCAGGGCAAACAGCTAATTCGGCGCGACCAACACTACTGTGTTCAGCTGAAGGCGACCTACAAGCATAAGTTTAAGGGGACGGTCATGGGCCAATCCGCGACCGGCTCGACGGTCTTCTTTGAACCCAGCACGGTCACCAAGACTGGCCTGGAGCTTGCCGCAACGCTGGACGCCGAAGAGGGCGAAGTTTACCAGATTCTGGCGACCATGACCGGCGACGTCGAGGACCACTGGCGCGACCTGCAGAAGCAGATTGAGCTGTTGAGTGAGCTGGACCAGATTTTTGCCCGCGGACAATACGGCCTGGAGCATGATGCGATTCGGCCTAAGTTGAACGACCGGCAGGTGATTCACATCATCAATGGCCGTCACCCGTTGTTGGGTGAAAACGCGGTGCCGTTGAACGTGGACCTGGCGGCCGACCAGAGTCTGATGATCACCGGGGCGAACTCCGGCGGGAAGACCGTGGTCTTGAAGACCATTGCGTTGTTCTCAATGATGGTCAAGCTGGGCCTGGAGATTCCCGCCGACCCGGGGACCGAGCTGGCGGTCTTTGACCAGGTTTCCATCGACATTGGGGACCAGCAGAACATGGCTGCCCAACTGAGTACCTTCTCGGGTGAAATGACCACGTTGGTGGGGATTACCAACGAGTTGCGGCCCAACGCTTTGATTTTGCTAGATGAAATCGGCAGCGGGACCGACCCGGAAGAGGGGACGGCCCTGGGCATCGCCATCATCCAGTATCTGATCGACCAGGGGGCCAAGTTGGTGGTCACCACCCACTACACCGGCATCAAGGACTACGCGGTCGCTGAACCGCACTTCATGACCGGCGCGATGGCCTTCGACCGGCAAACGCTGGAACCGGAATACCGGCTCCTGTTGAACCAAGTCGGGGCCAGTGAAGCCATGTGGTTGGCTGAGCGCATCGGGTTAAAGCCCGAGATTTTGGCGTTAGCGAAGGACCAACTAAAAACAACGGAATAAATCATAACCAGGATGGTCACAGTGAGGTGGCCATCCTTTTTTAGGCGAAATGACTGAGCCGGTCTATGCAATCTTTGGGATACCTTAAATTAATGATTGTTTCACCATAATTAACCGGTATAATGGGGGATAGACCAACGAAACGAAGTGGATATTATGACGAAAATTACCTTTATTGGGGACATTCATTCGGCGGCGGACGACTTGCAAGTCCTGTTGGCGGACCCCATGATTTGTCAAAATAAAATCGTGTTTATCGGCGACTACATTGACGGCAAGGCCAAGCGGCACTTTAGCGACCATACCGAGACCAACGTGCTGGACTCGTTGGGGGTGCTGGACATCTTGATGGACCGGGTCGCGCGTTGCGGGGATGTGGCCTTGTTGGGCAATCACGACGAACTGTGGGTCGAGACCGCCAAGCAGGATGGTGACGGCTATGCGGAATGGCGGGAGAAGGCCGGCCACCAGTTGGCGGATAAGCTGGGCATCACTGCGACCAAGTTGGTAGCGGTGGCGGCGGCCTTGAACGCCAAGCCGCTCCGGCGCTACACCCAATTTTTGGAAAGCTTGCCGCTGACTTGGAGCAATGACCGCATCGTGGCGGTCCACGCAGGTCTGAATTGGCAGCGACCGTTTCGGCGGCAGCGCAAGTGCGACCTGTTGGATATCCGCGGCGATTATTACTTTGAGGGCCGGGGCAAGCACGAGCAGTGGCACCACAACGACCTGGGCAAAATCATCGTCACGGGCCACACGCCGGTCCAACGGCTGGGCGTCCATAGCCACGGGTATATCAAGATGCAGTCCAACGCCCACGACGTGCCACGCTACTTGATCAACGATGGGAGCCGTTCGAAGCGTTTCGACAGTGGCATCTTTGCGTTGACCCTGAACGGTAGCGGGAAAATCGTCCAGACTAAGAAGGCCATCAACGGCGTTCTGTACGATGGCGAGCAACGGGTGACCGAGGCCATGGTCAGCCGGGCCCTGCGGTTTACGGGACACGGAAAGCGCCTGGTGCATAATTGAGGGTAAGTAAAAAAAGGCTCTGACGCGCGGTAGGCGGTCAGGGCCTTTAGTGGATTGGAGGGAAGCAAGGGCGTTAAGCACGACGAAGTCAAGGTTCCCCGGTTACCATTTTGGTCATCATTTTTACACAAAGCCTGCTAATTGTGGGAAAATGGGTAAAAATAAAAACGCCGTATTACCGGCGTTTCCAGGGATTATTCATCCCGAATGAAGTCTATATGGAGCCGGCGGGGTTTGAAGCCTATATTTTAGAAAACCTTGTAAATGCTGTGTTTATAAGGTGTTTTGGCGTTCCTGAAAACTAACTTAATGCCATATTTAATGCCATTTACCCCTATTCGGACATAAAACGGGCAAAATTGTCGCTGGCTTCTTTCCGTTTGGCTCCTGTTACATGGGTGTACACATTCATGACGGTAGCCGCGTCAGCATCCCCCAGCAGGCCTTGTACTTCTTTCAGGGATGCTCCGGATTCGAACATAAGAGAAGTGAAGGTGTGCCGGAACTTATGAATTGTAATTCGTGGGAACTCGCTTGGCTTATCATCAATGATGCCATGCAGCCACTTACCGGGCGTGTTTAAGGACTTGTAGCCGTTAAGACGGTTAGCAAAGACCAGCTGCCCCGGCTGAATGGTGTTATAGCCTAACATGAGATACAACCGTTGTTGAGCGTGTCGCCAGTGTTTGAGATGGCTTAACGTTTTAGCATCAACGGGGATGGTACGCTTACCGGCCTTGGTCTTAGGAGGCTGGATAATCTGTTTGCCGCCAGTACCTTGTGTGAGTGTTTTATTGATAGTCATGGTTGACTGGCTGAAATTGACATCTTGCCACGTCAAGGCTAGGCACTCGCCACGGCGGATGCCAGTGTAGGCTAGCACACGGAATAGTGTGTACTTTTCGGCTTCTTCCACGGGATCAATATAACTGAAAAAGTGGGTCATTTGTTGTTTAGTCCAAAACTTATTCTTATCACGCTGCCAATTTGGGTCAGGTTTGGGGACAGTCACTAGTGAAGCCGGGTCGGTATCAATATACCCCAACTTTAATGCGTACTGGAAGACTTGCCGGGTGTAGTAATACCAACGCTTATAGTTGCGCTTAACTTCCTTAGACCAGCCATTAACGGCCGTTTGAACGTTGTTAAGTGTGATGGTTCGAATGCGTTTCCTACCGAATGCTGGTAGAATATGACTATCGAACATCCCCGTAACTCGTACGGTGGTGCTTTCCTGAACGGTATTGGTGTAAGTCTCGTACCATTCATGGTAGACCGTTTCAAATAGAATATTGTTAGCTTGTTTTAAGTCACCGTTGTTGGCTTCCAGTTCCAGTCTGGAAGCGGCAAGGGTGGCTTCTTTTTTTGTCTTGAAGCCGCTACGTGAAGTCTTTTTAGGCTTGCCGGTTTGGGGATTAATACCCAGATAGGCTTGATACATGTAACGTGTGTCGCCATCTTTATTGGTGTATTTTTTGATGCTTGCCATGGTATTCACGAAATCCTTTCATACCAGCGGTGGTAGGTATGTAGGAGAGTAAAACTAGAAATTACCAGCAAAAAGATATGGGGTAATTTGTGATGACTGGATTACAGTACTATGGCGAATTGCTTTAGATTCTTTAAATGGTGTGAGATATAGTTTCCAATGGATTATAAAAACTAAGGTGCTATCTGGTGATACTAAGTTTTTAATGGCGTCGTTTCTTTGCCTCATCAATTCTAGACAGAATTGGACGAGAAATTGAGTGGAAAAGTCGTTTAATTGTTTGTCGATCTCCCGGGAACCGCTGGTAACGTCTGCTATGGCCTTGGTTGTATCG
>DXGJ01000004.1 GCA_019113985.1 Candidatus Levilactobacillus faecigallinarum | reverse complement strand
TGATCCCTGCTTGACCCAGTGCTGGTCCAACTTGGGGAGCTGGGGTTGCTTTGCCTGCAGGAATCTGCAGTTTAACTACGTTAGCTACTTTTTTAGCCACGAGACAATACCTCCTTAAGTCCGTGTGTGGTAAGTGAAGCGATCAATTTGCTTCTCCCACGTTTAACAGAATGTGTGTCATCTATAACACGCATACTTGAAGAGTTTAACACACATCATGCGGGGTCACAAGTTCTTTTTGCTTTCGTCCTACTCCTCCGCCTACCGGACAATCAAAATTGGGCTGGAATGGCGTGGGCACGATTTGACTAGGTTGCAAGGCCTCGCAACCTAGTCAAATTTCACACCTGAACCCAATTTTGACTGTCCTCACGGCCTCCTGGTTAGTCAACAAGCCATGTGTTTTCCACCTGCAGCGTTTCTTAAATGTGTTAGCTCACTTCATGGAAATGCTCTTGAATCAGCCATTCCAAAAAATGATGGCCCCCGATTACCGCGGAAGCCATCATTTCACTTATTATTACTAGTTATTAAGCGTCCGTCTTGCCGTGAGGAAGTTACTAACAGGACTCAGTGGTGTCGTTGCTATTGATTGACGTTCTGGGTCAACCTACAGCAACGCCGACTTAGAAGACAATCGTTTTTGATTGGCTTCTAATCGTGCCCACCACGTTCCAGCCCTGTTGGTAACCCCCGGTAAGGCACCATGACAGAAGTTTAGCTTACTTAACGACTGGGTCGACTTGGTCGAAGTTTAATTCGGTGCTGGTCTCACGACCGAACATGTCGATGTTGACCTTCAACTTCATCTTCTCGTTGTCGACTTCAGTGATCTTCCCAACCAAGTTGGCGAAGGCCCCGTCCACGATGGTCACGGAATCGCCTGGCGCAACGTCCAGGTCGGCATGCCGGGCAGAGATGCCAATCGTCCGCATAATCCGTTCCACTTCGTCTGGCAACAATGGCGTTGGCTTACTACCTTGTCCATGAGACCCCAGGAACCCAGTGACTCCCGGCGTGTTCCGGACGATGTACCAAGCCTGGTCGCTCATGACCATTTCAATCAGCACGTAGCCGGGGAAGGTCTTTTCCATCGTGACCTTGTCCTTACCATTCTTCACTTCGTGTTCCTCTTCTTCAGGAACGACTACCCGGAAGATGTTGTCCTGCATCCCCATGGATTCGGACCGTGATTCCAAGTTCGCCTTAACCTTGTTTTCGTATCCTGCGTAAGTGTGCAGAACGTACCATTGCTTTTCAGCTGACTCAACCATCGTTGATAAACTCCTTTTTATTAAATGACTTATCTGAGCAAAATAAAAAAACTCCGCAATACACGAAGTTCCCGTTAGCTACAATATAGCATATTTCGGCGGGTTTGACCACCGACAATTCCTTAGGCGATAAACTTCAAGCCAAATTGTACAATCCAGTCAACGACCGCAAAGAAAATGGCGAAGAGCACGGAAATGCCCACGACCGTTCCCGTATCGTGCCGGGTCTGCTTTGCGCCGGGCCAAGAAACTTGTTTCATTTCTGCGCCGACTGATTTAAAGAATCGGAATAACCGCATGGTGTTGCCTCCCTCAAAAAGTGTGTCTCGTTCAACCGCGCCTACCGGGTCTCCCGGTGCAACGTGTATTTGCCGCAATGCTTACAAAACTTCTTAACTTCCAACCGTTTCGTGCGAGTTGCACTTGCGGTGATGGTGTAGTTCCGCGACCCGCATACTGAGCAGGCCAGAGCGATTTTACGTTGAGCCATCCTGCCACCACCTTCGTTTATTGTCCAGTTAACACATACTACCTGTAGTAGCTTACCATCGTTTGCCAAGCGCGTCAATCATTCGGCGAGGACCCGTTGGAGCTTTCGGCGTCCCCGGTGAATCGCCGCGTTGACCCGCGTCAGTGGTAATCGGTGCTGGGTACTGATGGTCTCCGGCGTCCACCCCCGCAGGAGGCCCCGTAAGACCAGCCGTTCGGTGACCGACAATCCCGGCAGGACCCGGGTCAGGCATTCCCGCGCGGCCAACCGGTCGTCTAGTCGGGCCTGCCGATCCACCAAGGTCTCCGCGAAGTATGGACCATGTGCCTCCAGCGAGATGGTCGCTGCACACCGTTTCTGAGCCTGGCTGTGTCGAATCAAGTCGATGATCCGGTGGGTCAAATTCAACCGGTAAAAGGCCCCGAAATTGCGTGAGCGGCTCTGCTGAAATTGCTGGACAACCGTATGTAGGACCAGTCGGCCCTCCTGATCCCAATCATCCGCATCGTGACCCGGCAGATAGTAATGCCGTTGCAACCGGTAGACAACGGGTCGGTAACGTTCAAACAACATTTCCAATGCGGGGGAATCCGGCGACTCTTGTGCCTGTTGAATCAACTGTGCATCACTAATTTTTACCATCAAAAAAGCCCTCCCTAAACGTTTAGCCTTAGTTTAGTGGATGGGCCCATTGCTTGCGAAGCGAACGTCCGTTTAACGGTGTTTTCGACGCAACTTGCTGCGAGCCGGTCCCGGATTACCCGTGAGTTGGTCCCGTAGCTTTTCTAATTTATACAATTGTTGGTCGTTCCAGGGCGACTTGCGCACCAGCCCCTTATCCGCGTACTCGCGGGCGGTCTGGTTGACCTCGTTCTTCGCCCGGTCGATGTCACGCAACAGCTCCCCGGCGGGAATCCGCAGGGCCCCTTCGGAGAAAATGGTCCACTGTTCCGCCTGGTCACTGGTGGCGACCGTCACCTGGGTGAAGCGGGTCTGCAGCTCCTTAGCCAGCTTCTCAATGTAGCTATCGGCCGTCTCGTCCCGGTTGGTCCACGTGACCTGCAGGTCGTACTGCTGATAGCTCCGCGAGATGCCGGGCACGTACATCGCATCAAACACCACGTGAATCTCCGCATCCCGCAACTTATGATAATTGGCCAGCATGTTCAACAGCTGGTCGCGCGCCTCGGGCATACGGTCATTCAGCTTCAGCCGGTTGAGTTCAGGCCAGTTGCCGATCATGTTGTAGGCGTCGACAATCAAGATATCTTTTTTCATCCCTCGCTCACTCCTGCCTTCTTTTAGTGTTGGACCGGATGCCGGGAGTTAAAGCCCTGGTACATCAGAAGTCCGGCCGCCACACTGGCGTTTAAGCTTTGAACCGTCCCGACCATCGGAATGGTCAGCGTCTGGTCAACGGTCTCCTTCAGCAGGCGTGAAATGCCCTTGCCTTCGTTACCGATGATCAAGCCCACGGCGCCCTTGGCATTCCAGTCCCGGTAATCGGTGCCGGCCATATCGGTGCCAAAAATCCACATCCCGCGTTTCTTCAAATCATTAACCGTGTTGACCAGGTTGGTGACCCGAGCGACCGGTACCGTTTCGATGGCCCCGGTCGAGGTCTTGGCAACGGTCGACGTTAGCCCCACGGCCCGGCGCTTGGGGATAATCACCCCGTGTACGCCACTGGCATCGGCGGTCCGCAGAATCGATCCCAGGTTATGGGGGTCTTCAACGTTATCCAAAATCAGAAAAAAAGGTTCCTCGCCCTTCTTCTCGGCATTGGCGTAGAGGTCATCGATGCTGGCATATTCAAATGCCGCCACACCCAACGCCACCCCTTGGTGGTTCTGGTGGTCGGTCAATGAATCCAGCTTTTGCTTGGGCACCTCGGAGATGACCAGATGGCGCCGTTGCGCTAACTGCCGAATCTCATCGATGGCCTCGGACTTCAGCCCGCTCTGGAGGAAAACCTTGTTGATTGCTTGTTGACTGCGTAATGCCGCCACGGCCGGATGCCGGCCAATGACGAAATCGGTATTTTCTTCTGCCATTATTCCGTTCGCCCCGCTTCTACTTGTTCGATGCACCACTGACTGAGTTCGTTGACCCGATCCTGCTTACCACTTAGGTCCAGGTAGCCCATCAAGGCTTCAAATCCGGTCGAGATTCGGTAGGTCACCACGTCAGTATTTTTTGCGTGGGTGTAACTCTTGGCGTTACGTCCGCGCTTGAACATGGTCCATTCATCGTCACTTAAAATTTTGTCTTGTTCCATTAAGGCAATCAGCGCGGCCTGGGCCTTGGCGGACACATAATGGGTCGCCGTACGTTGCAGGTGGTTGGGCTTGGCCAAACCTTCCTTAATCAGGTGCCGCCGAATGATAACTTCATAGGTGGCGTCGCCTAGGTAGGCTAAAGCCACCCCGTTCAGCTGCGTTGCGTCTGTCGTTGTTTCCGTGTTTGTCATTAATTTTCCTTCCGCCAGCGCGTTCCTTGGGGGGTGTCCTCCAAGATAATGCCTTGGCTCTTTAATTGTTCGCGAATCTCGTCACTGCGCTGGAAGTTCCGGTCCTGGCGGGCTTGAATCCGCTCGTCGATCAGGGCCTGAATCCGCTCGTCGTCTAATCCCGTGGCGGTCGTAAAGGTCACCCCGAAGACGGCCAACAGATCACTCAGCGTCTGACGCATGAATTCTAGCGTGCCCTTGAAGACCACCGGCCGTTCAGCGTACACGTTGCCCAACCGGGATAGGTCATAGACCTTGGAGACCCCGTTTTGAACGTTAAAATCGTCGTCCATCGCATCGATGTAGTCGGCAATAATCTGGCGGGTCTCCTGTTCGACCTTGGGGTCATTGCCGGGCTCGGCATCGTTCAACCGGTAGCCCATGTTGTCGTAGGCTGTTTGGAGCCGTTCCAGGTTCCGTGCCGCCGTGTCCATGTTGGTCTGGGTATACTGAATCGGCCGTCGGTATTGGGTCGTGGCCATGAAGAAGCGCAGTGTCTGCGGGTCGACCGTCTTGATGAGGTCGTGAACCGTCACAAAGTTGCCCAAGGACTTGCTCATCTTCTGGTTCTCATCCCCCACGGTCACGAAGCCGTTATGCAACCAGTAATGGACGAACGGCTTCCCCGTCTCCGCCTCACTCTGGGCGATTTCGTTCTCATGGTGTGGAAAGGCCAGGTCTTCGCCACCCCCATGGATGTCGAAGGTGTCGCCCAGGTAATGGGTCGACATCACGGAACATTCGATGTGCCACCCGGGCCGACCGGCTCCCCACGGCGACGGCCAGGAGATTTCTCCCGGCTTAGCGCCCTTCCAGAGGGCGAAGTCGATGGGGTCTTCCTTACGGGCGGTCTCCTCGTCGTTGGTGTGCTGCGAGGCCCCCAACTCCAGCTCGTCAACGTTCTGGTGGGATAACTTCCCGTATCCGGCGAACTTGTGGGCACGGTAATAGACGTCCCCGTCGACCGGATAAGCGTAACCCTTGGTAATCAGCTTTTCAATAAAGGTCACGATTTCCTGGATGAATTCCGTTGCCCGGGGATTCGCCGTTGCGGGTTCGATGTTTAAGGCCGCGGTATCTTCTTTGAAGGCAGCGATGAACTTGTCCCCTAGTTGGGGGACCGTGATGCCCTCCTTACGGGCTTCGTTGATCATCTTGTCATCAACGTCGGTAAAGTTGGAGATGTACTTGACCTGGTATCCCCGGTATTCGAAGTAGCGCCGGATGGTGTCAAAAGCAATCGCACTGCGGGCGTTGCCAATATGGATGTAGTTATAAACGGTCGGCCCACACACGTACATGTTAACCACACCGGGTGTGATCGGTTCGAACGTTTCTTTCTGACGCGTCATGGTATTAAAAACTTTGAGCATCTGCCGAGGCTCCTTTCACGTGGCTAATAATTAGTTAGCTCCATTGTAGCATATTCCCCCCATAACCTAGAAACCGAAAGTGGTCCAACTTGCGCCACTTTCGGCTTCTTTATTAAAACGCTGTGAATCCAGCAATTAGTTGGCTGGGTGCCAATTCTCACCTTTGCCGGTTCTTCCGTTGCTTCGACCCCCGACGTAACCAGCCTTCAACTAGGAACGCCGCGACCAATTCCAGTCCCGTTGCCAGGGTCGTACTTTCCCAGATACCGCCCAAGACGGCTTTTAGTTTTTTCAATGGCCTCACCTCTACCTCTAGTTCAGCATAGCGGTATCCCGATGTCAACGCTGCGGTTAACCCCTACCTAAAATTAGCGCCGCAAACCCGAAACGGTTTCGCAGCGCTAATCCTGAATAACTCTATTTTTGAAGTTCTTCGCGGGCTTTATTGACCAGCTCTTCATTCGTAAATGCGTGGCCTTCCAGTCCCCAACCACCAGGAATTGCCTGTGTCAAGAGGACCCACGTTCGTTGCTTTAGACTTTGATCATGACCGTACTCAGCAATCAAGTCACTCATTTGCGTGGTCAAGGTCAATTGTTTTTCGCGATTCAGGGCATCCGCATTGGTCAGAACCTGAACCCGGACATAGTTGCTTTGTCCCGCCGCATTGGCGTAACTATCCGCTTCCAGCTCATGCACAAATCCTGCCGTGTTCTGTTTAAACATGTCGATTGGGGGCACCCCTTCGACCCGCATCATCAATTGTGCTGCGGCTTGCGCTAACCCTTTCTTATCTGTAAACGTTCCAACTGGCGCATAAATATCAATCATTGGCATCGTGAATCTCCTCCTTAATTGTCTAACGCGTCAAAACACCGAAATCAAAGTAATCGTGAAAAGGACCAGTTTTATCCACACTGGCGACAATCTGTTGACCATAAGTAAGCATGCGTCGCAACACCCAATATCCCAACCAATCCGAGCCAACTAGCACCTTGGGCAACATGGGATCGCTGGCATAATAGGCACCCACTAAATCAATTAACTGTAAATAGCGCTGGAGCAACGTTAAATTATCGAACGTTGCCAGGTCCCCTTGTCCCATCAGTTGGTCCAACTGATGAGCAAGTGCCTGAATTTGTTCGGTCACCCGTTCCAAATCCCACCACTGTGAAATCTCCTCAGCCGTTGGCGTCGGCGTGATAGCGGACGTCAAGACTACTTTTACGGAGTCTTGATCATCAAGCGTTAAGGCCTCACGAACCGACCGCTTATCACCAATGCCCACATAAACGCCGTTTCCCATGTTCCCGAAACCTAAGCGATGTAAGAGATTAGCCGTCTGTTGCCGAACAACCGCGTGATCGGCATGGAAGCCCGTTAAAACCAAGGTATACATCACCTGATCAGCATTAATACTCTTAACTTTTTTCTCAAGTTCAGTCACGTAAGTTTGATCCTGCGTCGTCAGTTGATAATCACCACGTTGCGGGGTTATCAGCTCGCCGCGTCGTTTCATCTGCGAAAGCGTGATGCGAATATAGCTTTCCTGATAACCAATCCCCGTGAGAATCAAAATCAGGTCCTTGGCCGGGGCCGACTTGCGCATACTTAATAGATAAACAAGTTGTCGTTGTAAAGGTCTGATAGCACCTTCCCTCCAAACTTTATATACTAATAATATATCATGAAATTATTTTTGTAAATAAATGTAACTTACGTTCAATTTTTAGTGTCATCGCCTTTCAGCCGAAAACATCCAGAACCAAAAAATGTTACCAACGCCCCGCAGGACATCAGTAACACTTTCAGTGATGCGTTTTTGTTAAGCACCCAATTGGTCCAACGTTTGTTGGATGTGTTCCAGGGCCGTTTCACGGCCAACCAATTCGATGGATTCTGGTAATTCTGGTCCGTGCATTTCATGAGTCACAGCAATCCGGATTGGCATCCAGAGTTGACGGCCCTTAATGCCGGTTTGAGCTTGAACCTTCTTGATGACGTGGAAGATTTCCACGGAGTCAAACAGGTCGAGCTTCTTAATTTCTTCAGCGAAGGCCTTCAAAACGACCGGTGCCGTTTCGTTGCTGATTTCAGCCAAGGCATCCCCTTCGACCTTTTCTGGTTCTTCGAAGAAGACGGACGCCATGTCGTTGATCTGGGCCATGTAGCTCATTTGACGCTTGTACAGGTTGATCAATTGCCGGGACCATTCGATGGTGGCCGTGTCCGGGTTGGCTGGGATGTTCCCCGCCTTGATCAATTGCTTCATGGCTAAGTCGGCGATGGTGCTTTCGTCGGCTTCCTTGACGTAACGGTTGTTCAACCACTCCAACTTGTCCATGTCGAACGTTGCTGGTGACTTGCTCAAGCGGGTCTCATCATACATCTTGATGAACTGCTTGCGCGTAAAGATTTCGTCTTCACCAACCGGTGACCAGCCCAACAACAGGATGAAGTTGAACATGGCTTCTGGTAAGTAACCCAGGTCACGGTACTGTTCGATGAATTGGAGAACGGATTCGTCACGCTTAGACAACTTCTTACCGGTGTCCTTGCTGATGATCAGACTCATGTGACCGAACTTAGGGGCTTCCCAATTGAAGGCTTGGTAGATCATCAATTGCTTTGGCGTGTTGGCAACGTGGTCGTCACCCCGGAAGACGTGGCTAATGGCCATCTTGTGGTCGTCCACGACAACCGCGAAGTTGTAGGTCGGCATGCCGTCACGCTTGGCGATGACAAAGTCTCCACCAATCGTATCGGAGTTAAAGGCCACGTGGCCCTTGACCATGTCGTCCCATTCGAAGACTTCGTCCTTAGGTACGCGGAACCGGATAACCGGCTTCAAGCCCTTAGCCTTAGCAGCGTCGATGGTGGCCTGACGTTCTTCATCAGACATCCCCGCGTATTCGTATTCGTAGTGGGGCATTTCGTTACGGGCCTTTTGGGCCTCACGGTCAGCCTGTAATTCATCTTCAGTCCGGTAAGACTCGTAAGCCTTGCCTTCGTCCATCAACTGTTGGATGAGAGGCGTGTAGATATCACGCCGTTCGGATTGCCGGTACGGACCGAAGTCCCCACCAACGTCGGGACCTTCATCCCAGTCCAAACCCAGCCACTTCAGGTTTTCCAACTGGCTCCGTTCACCGTCAGCGATGTTCCGTTTAGTATCCGTGTCTTCGATCCGAATAATAAACTTTCCTTTGTTGTGGCGGGCAAACAGATAATTGAAAATCGCCGTCCGCGCGTTACCGATGTGCAGATGTCCAGTGGGGCTCGGAGCATAACGAACCCGAATAGCATTTTTAGCCAAATTGGTTGCGCCTCTTTCTCATTTTTTTGGTAAGTGCCAGCTCAACCCGGCACATACATAATGTTCTAAGTGTACAATGCCCTTCGCCAAAAATAAAGGGGTTGCGCCCTTTTGTTGGTAATCGGGGCAAAAAAGCCGGTCCACGGACTGGTGGGTGCCGGTTTCTTCGCAAATCATTTACTTGTTCTTTTTCTTCGCCGGTTTCTGATCTTCGATGCCCCGGTCGGAATGCACCGGCTTGGCAAAAATCATCCGACCAGCATCCGTCTGAATCGCACTGGTGACCACGACGTCAAGTTGCTTATTAATAAAGTACTTACCGTCTTCTACCACGACCATGGTGCCGTCGTCGAGGTAGGCCACCCCCTGCTGCCGTTCCGTCCCGTTCTTGACCACCATCACGTGGAGGTTCTCCCCCGGAATGACCCGCGGCTTCAAGGCATTGGCTAACGAGTTGATATTTAAGACTTGGACGTTTTGGAACTGGATGACCTTGTTCAGATTATAGTCGTTGGTCACGATGACCCCACCGTTTTGCTTGGCGAGCGCAATCAACTTGCTATCGACTTCGGGGATATCCTCGAAGTCGCCCTCGTACATCTCAATCGGCATGACGTGTTCGTTCTGCAACTTGTTCAAAATGTCCAGTCCACGCCGTCCCCGGACCCGTTTAATGGAGTCACTGGAGTCCGCAATATACTGTAATTCATAGAGGACAAAGTTAGGAACCAACAACGTTCCTTCCAGGAAGCCAGTCTTGGCCAAGTCATAGATTCGCCCATCAATTAAGATGTTGGTGTCCAAAATCTTGTAATGGTGGAAGTTCGGTTCCGGCTGTTTGTCGATGACTTTCTCGCTGGCTTCTTCGTTGGCCTTCTTGCTCCGGGATTGGAATAGCCGCCGCCATTCTTCGCCCCGAATCTTACTTAACCGGGTCCCCAGACGGAAACCCAGGTAGCCCAACAGGCCCATCAGAATCCAAGGAATCACCGTCCCAATGAAGAACGATGGCACCCGGAACAGAAATTGCGAAATCAGTAAGGCCAGCGCCAAACCCACGATCGTTAACAAGCTCCCAAAGATAATCGTCATCGGGTCCTGCTTGTTGAGGTACGCCTCCACGCGGCTAATCAGTCGCAGGAAGCTCTTCGCCAGGGCCGCTCCGAGTAATAGAAAAATAATAGCACCAAGCAAAATACTAACGGGAACGTTAACGATAAGCGGGTTCATGATTCCCATGATTGCCCAAGTTCGTGGGAGATAGACCGCGCCTAGGACCGCACCAACAACGGCAAAAAGGACCAAAACCACTGTTCGTTTATGCATAAATTCACCTCCCTTCAAGGCTCCCAGGGATTAGACCCCGAGCGCTAACTTCAACGTCTGACGTAAGGTGGATACCCCGACCACGGCGATGCCTTCGGGGGGCGTCCAGCCCTGAAGATTGTTTTTCGGTACAAAAATACGCTGAAAGCCTAACTTCTTGGCCTCGGCGACCCGCTGCTCGATCCGACTTACCCGCCGAATCTCACCAGTCAAACCAACTTCACCCACGAAACAATCCGTGGGGGCCGTGGCGGTATCCCGATAGCTCGACGCAATGCTCATGGCAATCGCCAAGTCAATCGCGGGTTCATCCAGCTTAACCCCCCCGGCGGCCTTCAAAAAGGCGTCCTGGTTCTGAAGCATCAAGTTAGCCCGCTTCTCCAGCACCGCCATCAGCAAAGAGACCCGATTCCGGTCCAGCCCCGACGACGTGCGCTGGGCGTTACCGAAGACCGACGGCGTAATCAGCGCCTGAATTTCCACTAGAATCGGTCGGGTCCCTTCCATCGAGACCACGATGGCCGATCCGGTCGCGTCCTTCAAGCGCTCTTCCAGGAAAATCTCCGACGGATTGGCGACTTCGTACAGGCCGCCCTCCTTCATCTCGAAGATGCCCAACTCGTTGGTCGAGCCGAACCGGTTCTTGACCGACCGCAGAATCCGGTAGGTGTGGTGCATATCGCCCTCGAAGTAGAGCACCGTGTCCACCATGTGTTCCAGGATCTTGGGACCGGCAATCGCACCACCCTTGGTCACGTGGCCCACGACGAAAATGGTGATGCCATTGGTCTTGGCAATCTGCATCAGCTCACCGGTGACCTCCCGAATCTGAGAGACCGACCCGATTGCTGAGTCCAGTCCCGGTGCCTGCATGGTTTGCACGGAATCGATCACGACGTAATCCGGATGCATCTCCTCGATGTTGGCCCGAATGCTGGCCATGTCGGTCTCGGGGTACAGGTACAGGTTGTCGCTGTTGACCACTAAGCGGTCGGCGCGCATCTTGATTTGACTGGCACTTTCTTCCCCCGACACGTACAGGACCTTGCCCCCGGTCGCACTCAGCTGACCGGAGACTTGGAGCAGTAAGGTCGATTTCCCGATGCCGGGATCCCCACCAATCAAGATCAGGGACCCGGGAACGATACCGCCACCCAAGACCCGGTTGAGTTCTTCCATCTGAGTCTTGACCCGAATCTCGGTGGTTTGTTTGATATTATTCATGAGTTGGGGACGTGAGCGCTCACCGCTCGCCGTCATCCGTGTGGACTGCGGCTTAACTTCCGGTGCCACGACTTCTTCCACCATGGTGTTCCACTCGCCACAATTGGGGCACCGGCCAAGGTACCGTGGTGAACTGTAATCACAATTTTGACAGACATAATTCGTCTTTGACTTAGCCACGTGCATCCCCCTCATCTCAAAAGTTCTTTCTACTTATATTCTAGCATAATCGTGGGGCCATCCCCCACTAACCCGTTAAAGGCTTTGTAAAGTTTTAATGTTGGTCCGACGAGCCGAAGCCCCCGTTGCGTTGCTGTTCTGGGGCCACCTCATCGTCCGCTAACCGGAACGGCATGAAGATGCCCTGGGCGATGCGTTGGCCCTTCTTGATGGTCACGTCACTGAGGCCTACGTTGACTAATTGGACAAATATTTCGCCCTCGTTTTTTTCATTATTGTAGTAATCGGCATCAATCACGCCGACCCCGTTAGGCAGAATCAGGTTATGCTTCAACGGGTTACTGGAGCGGTTCGCCAGCATGAGGACCTCGTCCGGTTGCATATAGGCCTTGATACCCGTGGGAACCAGGTAAGGCTTCAAGTCGTGTTGACCGGCCGTCAGCTCGGCCGTGGTCAACGGGTCGCGGTGGCGCAAGCGTTTAAAAGCGTGTAACAAGTCGTGGCGCCAGATGGATGGCAGGGTAAAATCCTCGGCACATTCGAAGTCATAACCGGCCGACTGCTGGGTCGTTCGGTAGGGCAGGTGCACCCCTTTGTCGGCATACTTACGAACAATCTCAAATCCTCGTTGGCTCATCTTTGCAGCACTCCCTCATTCATTAGTTGGTGATCAACACGCAGTTTATAATTATACATCCCTGATAGGGTCTCTTACTAGAATAAGCATCCCGCTGCTAGATTACCAGCAAAAACGCCCCCCGCCCGGATGAAAAGGAGTTGACAAGCGTGCGGCGATAGACCAAAATCAAGGGTAGTCATGGGTAACGAAGGGAGTCTTTCAGCATGACCATTACCGAAGAACCCGGTCGCTTGGCAATTGTTGAGGCCGACCGGCTCATGGCCAGCCTGCACTACTTTACGCTGACCGACACCCAGTGGGTTCTGGAACAAATTTTTGTCCGTCCGGGACAGCCCGTTGGCCTTGCCGTGGAGCTGCTTAAACGTTTTACTAAAGCGGCGACCGCGGCGCAGGTCACGGTCAAATTGTTGGACCCGTACGCCAAGAGCTACTTCGTTGCGCACCCGGAACCCGACCTCCTGGCAGCCCACCAGCTACCGGTGAGCGGGACAACGGCCGTGCAACCCATCGCTTTAAACATCGATCATACAGAAGAGGAGTAATTTAACCATGGATCAAAACGCATTAAAGGCCCTCGTGGGGCAAGCAGCTGTTAAGTACGTTGAAGATGGGATGATTTTGGGAATCGGAACGGGGTCGACCGTTCGCTACATGATCGACGCCCTTGGCGAACGCGTCGCCAAGGAAGGTCTTAGCATCGTGGGGGTCGCCACGTCCGACCGCTCTGCCAAGCAGGCCGAATCCCTGGGCATCACCATCAAGCAACTGGACGACGTTGACCACCTCGACCTGACCATCGACGGCGCCGACGAAATCGACGACAACTTCCAAGGTATCAAGGGGGGTGGCGCCGCACACCTCTGGGAAAAGATCGTTGCCATCAACTCCCGCAAGAACATGTGGATCGTGGACGAAAGTAAGATGGTCCATCACCTGGGCAAGTTCCCCCTGCCATTGGAAGTGATTCCCTTCGGCTCCACCCACGTCTTAGAAAAACTGGACAAGATGGGGCTACACCCCGCCTTCCGGATGACGGACGCCGGTGAACACGTTCTGACCGACTCTAAGAACTACATCATCGACCTGCACCTGGGCCGCATCGACCATCCCCACGACTTAGCCAACACCTTAAACGGCATCGTGGGCGTCGTGGAACACGGTCTGTTCCTCGACACGGTCAACACGGTGATCGTCGGTCGCCAAGACGGACCAGAAGTCTTGAACGCCCGCGACTAATTTTAGAATTTTGACAGGACCGGCTAGGTGCCGGTCTTTTTTGTAAAAAAATAACGTCTGCCACATGAGCAGACGTTATCAGCTTAATCGAATTCTTCCTGTTCCGCAGGGCGCCAAGTGCGATGCTTCAACACCACTAGCACGCCCAAAAAGAAGCTGGCGGCCAGAAAAGCCGTCAACGGGAGCATATGGAACATTTCGTTCGGCAACACCAGTGCCAACAAAGGAAAGGCGTAGGCGGCCGGGAGTTTTAACTTGAGAAGTTGGAGCAGGCCAAAGACCAGGGGTAATGCCACCAGGGTTGCCAAGAGGACCGACGCAAGTGCCAAATGGACCAAGACTCCGATTGACGCCGCTCCAGTCAAGGCTACCAGGTGCTTGCTCGCCATCTTCAGGCTGTAGCTGGGATTCTGCAAGACCTCAAAGAACACCACCATCACTGGTGGGATTCCCGCCATTTGTGGCTTGCCGGCTAGCCACACGGCACCGACCCAGACGACGACCAGTATGGTAAAGATTGCCATGTGGCGGTAGCGAATCGGTTCGCTGGGTTGAGCACTACGGTATTGCCGCTGGCTAAAGACCCCCAGCATTAGGAGTAACGTAAAAATTAAGATGGCAACGATGAAGGACCAGTGCGTCGCGTTAATGATGATGGGTAGAAGCCCCGTCGCAAAGGCCGGTGCCAGGTTGGAACGCAACTGCCACAACAAGACCAGCATTAACAGAAGACCTAACAGAACCTTTTCCGGGTAGACGATGGGCAGTTGGTTGATCAGAAACCCAATGATGGCCGTCCCCGAGGGGGCCAGAAAAATCTTTAGCGGTTGTTGGATCCACCCGTCGGTCTGGTAGATCCAGGTCCCGGCAGTCAGCGCCCCAATCTCGGGGAGAATAATTTCAGAATCATGTAAGAGCGTGGCGCTGGCTACCATTAGTAGCACAAAGGCAAAGCCAATCAGGTAGCGGCGCCTCTCGGGGTAACTTATCGACATAGCGCTTGGGTTCCTCCTTAATCTATTTTGAAAACAGTTGCCTTGATTTTCAGTAAACCGTTGGTTAGTTTAGCATACAGCTTAGATAATTCATAGATGACTAATTCGATTGAAAAAGGTTGAAGCGTTTTCAATTCAATGTTCCCTCTCCCACCATACGGGCCACGCGTTAGGACCTCGTGAGCCGCTTTTTAATGAGAGATTGATGAACAAGTTAGTTAATACCCACCACCGACCCAATTCAGCCAGGAGTTTCGCCAAAATCAGCCCCTTATTTTCACCACTTTCACCCCACCCATTCAAAAAATGAGAAGATTGGCGTACAATGAGAGAATAGTTAGGAGAGTGACGATTGTGAGTAAAGAAATTACGGCGGATCAAACCGCTTCGTACCAAAAAGCACTGACGACCGACCCAAGCGCAAAAGTTTTGGAACGGGCCGTTAGTCACCAAGGGATTTTAGCCACCGCAGCCGACTACGCAGCCGAGGCCGACATGAGCCCAGTCTTCTCCGTTGAACTGGACACCGGTAAAGTTGCGAACCAAAAGCAAAGCGGTCGTTGCTGGATGTTTGCCGCATTAAACACCATGCGTCATCATTTAGCCGACCTCTTCAAGTTGAGCGACTTCGAATTATCCCAAAACTACACCAACTTCTGGGACAAGTTCGAAAAGACCAACTACTTCTACGAAAACGTCTTAGCAACGGCCGACCAACCAACGTCTAGCCGTAAGGTCGCCTTCTTAATGGCCACCCCACAACAAGACGGCGGGCAATGGGACATGTTATGTGCCATCATCGAAAAGTACGGAATCGTGCCAAAGTCGGTGATGCCAGAAACCTACAACAGTTCCAAGTCCAGTGAGCTCAACAAGCACTTAAACCTGAAGTTACGCAAAGACGCCGTGGTCTTACGGAAGTTAGTTGCCGATGGCGCTAGCCAAGACGATATCGCCGCTGCCAAGGACAAGATGTTGCAAGAGGATTACCGGTTATTAGCCTTCTCCTTGGGCGAACCCGTTTCCGAATTCGACTTCGAATACCGGGACGACGATAAGAACTACCACATCGACAAGGGCCTGACGCCAAAGACCTTCTTCGACAAGTACGTTGGTTGGGACTTATCCGACTACGTCTCCATCATCAACGCCCCAACCGCCGACAAGCCTTACAACCACACCTACACCGTTGAGATGTTAGGCAACGTGGTTGGCGGCCGATCCGTTAAGCACTTGAACGTCACCATGGACGACTTCAAGAAGCTGGCCATCAAGCAACTGCAAGCTGGCCAATCCGTCTGGTTCGGTTGTGACGTTGGTCAAGAATCCGAACGGCAAAAGGGCATCATGGACACCAACTACTACCACACCGATGACCTCTTCGGTATCGACTTTGGTATGACCAAGGCCGAAAAGCTGGACTACGGTGAAAGCATGATGACGCACGCCATGGTCTTGACCTGGGTCGACCTGGTCGATGGTCAACCAACCAAGTGGAAGGTTGAAAACTCCTGGGGTGAAAAGGTCGGTACTAAGGGCTACTTCGTAATGAGTGACGCTTGGATGGACAAGTACTGCTACCAAGTGGTTGTCAACAAGCAGTTCCTGCCTGACGACTTACGTCAGGTTCAAGAAACCGAAGAACCAACTGTTCTGGCCCCTTGGGATCCAATGGGCGCCTTAGCTTAAAGTTAAACTTCGACACGAAAACACCGCCGCGATTTAATCGCAGCGGTGTTTTTGATTTATTCGATAGCTCTATTTCAGCTTCTTGGTCGCCCGGAGTTGTTGGAAAAGGTTCATCGCCAACTCCTCCGTGGACCACTTCGGCCACATGGTCTTTTTCTTGAAGTTATTCGAGAGGAACACCACGCCGGTTCTGCCGTTGCGGCTGAGTACGAAGGTACTCTCATAGTAATCCCCCATTCCGTGGCCGTAGTAGCCCACGTTGTTCAGGTGGTACAACCCACCCGTGTAATGGAGATCCTTATCCGCCTGGTGGAGAACCTGGGCCCCCGTGGGCGTGCTCAGGAGACTTCCCTGGATCACGGCCCGTTCAGCCCGAAATAAGTCGCCCGCGCTCATGGTCGCATTCCCGGTCGCAATCTGAGCTGCCATGTCCGTGTTTGACGGTAAGTGCGGTTCATCATACAGCTTCGGTTGCGTCCCACCATACCCCACGGTCATCCCCTTGGTCTTCTTCCGCAATTGGGCGAAGCTGGTGTGGTTTAAATCCAGTGGTGTAACCAATTGCTGGTAAAACAGCTCATAATACGACCGGTGGGTGACCTGATGCAGGATGCCCGCTAACAACACAAAACTGATGGGTTGATAGTCGAACTGACCAATCTTATCGGGAACGATTTTCGCATCCTGTTCGGCATACTGATAGGCCTGGTTCTCCGTCAAGGTCGTGGCCGGTGCCATCTCACCAGTCAGCCCCGCCGTCATGTCTAGCATCTGGCGAATCGTGACTTGGTTAGCCCCCTTGATGTTGGGATAGTATTGACTGAGCCGGTCGGTCAACTGTAATTGGCCGGCTTGAGCGGCCCGCATAACCAGTTGCCCGGTCAACGATTTTTGAATCGAGTTGATCAGATATTGCGACTTAACCGTATTCTTCCTGTTCTTGGCCCGGTTGGCATAGCCAAACGCCCGTTGGTAAACTACCCGGTCGTTCTTCACCACCAGCGCCGTGCCCACGAACCGTTTGGCCTTAAGCTCCTGATTGATTTGTGCCGTCAGTTGCGGCGTTCGCTTCCCCAATTGTTTGCGGTCGAACGCCGTGACTTGGTGCGCTCGTTCCTCACGACTCTGGATTGCGTCCTGAGAAATGGCCTTCCGCGTCTTTTTCGCGTGTTGGCGGTTCGTCGCGGTGACCTGTTGTTTGTCGTTAGCATCCATCACATGCATGCCAAAGACCACGCCACCAATCCCCAAGATGACCGCCAATAACACGAACCAGTGTCCTAGATTTCGTTTATTCAATTTGTCTTTCCCCCATCTGAAACAACCTACTCTATACTTTCAGATTATACAAAAAAGTCGGGCAAAAACAATCATTTATCCCGATTGTTTGGCCCAACTTAAGGTTATTATAAAACTTACTATAAAACGGTCTTCCGCAGAATGTGCAATTGGTCGTCGAAATCGTACTGAATCGGCTCGCCATTGGCGACTTCGACCTTGCTAATATCAGCATCTGGCACCCGGTCTAAATACTTAATCAACGCCCGCAACGTACTGCCGTGCGCCACCACCAGTTGGTTCTGGCCGTCTAACAAACGGGGCGCAATCGTGTCGATCCAGTACGGCAGCAACCGGTGATAAGCCATCTCCAAACTTTCCCCCGTGGGTTCTAGGTGGGGACTGAAGCGATCGTAACGCCGGTCCTGGTCCACGTGGTCCAATAATGGCGGCACCACATCAAAGCTCCGCCGCCAGATTTTGACCTGTTCGGCCCCGACTTCATCGCGGACTTGGGCCTTGTTATGTCCCCGCAACGCGCCATAATGCCGTTCGTTTAAGCGCCAGGACTTGTATTCTGGGATGGCCAGCTGGTCGATGGCCTCTAAGACGATGTTCGCCGTGACGATTGCCCGTTGTAGCATCGACGTGTGCAGCGCGCCAAATTGCACGCCTGTCTGGGCAACCAGCTTGCCCGCAGCTAAGGCCTGTTCTCGGCCCTTAGGGGTCAGCGGCACGTCACTCCACCCCGTAAAAATGTTATCGCGGTTCGCGACACTCTCTCCATGTCGTAAAATCACCAACGTTGCCATCAGTCATGCGCCCCTTTCACTTATGCCTATATGGCCTATCATACCATAGCTCAACCTCGATGCTAAACAATCAAGTTTAGTCTTTCACGATAAAAATTCGCTGGCGTAGCCTGCCGCTTCCGGAGCACTTCTGGCGGGCCGTGTCCGTGGTGGGCACGACTTAAAGCCAAGTAACCCACTTGTCTTTAAGCTCGACCTTTGTGTAAGCCGGGAAAATACCCCGACTAACACAAATTTCACCACTCAGAACCACCCCTCCAGCTAGTGTAATTGCTTTCCATTCTTTTCTCGGTTTCTTAAAAGTCACAGATTTGACGCAAATTGTACAAGTGGCGAAGCAAGCCAAATTTCCGGTTAACTAACCGAAATGTTCTACCACTTTTTAAACGTACCCCCGAACCCTAATATAACTTAGTGGACCCTAGTGTCTTGCCAAAAAAGCGGCCCCTCCGTCTTGGAATGGCCGCAAATAGTGATTTATATAGTTTAACGCGTCATTTTCTGGCGTTTCCAGTAATATACGGGAATCCCGATGGCCACGATTAGTAGGGATAACAGGACCCCTGGCAGGTCAGAGCCAATCTCGCTAACAATCACGAACAGTGCCCCCAAGATGGCCACCAGCGGTGTGATTGGGAACCACGGCGTTGAGAATGGCCGCGCGCTCCCCTTTTGCCGGCGCCGTAACAGGAACACGCCCACGAAGGTCGCCACGTAAAAACAATAGACCGTGAAAATGCAGAGGTCGGAGAGCCGGTCCGGGTTAAAGAACAGAATCATGATGCTCGCGTATGCCAAGATGCAAACGGTCGCTACGATGGGCTCGTGCGACTTGCGGTTCAAGTAGCTTAACTGTTTCGAGAACGGCAACTGCCGGCGCTCGGCCATGGCGTACACGATGCGGGGGAAGGTCATGATTTTCCCGTTTAGACAGCCGACCATCGACACGATGATCCCGATATTCAACAGGCGCCCGCCAATCGTGCCAAACGCCGAGTTAGCAAAGTAAACCGTGGTCTGCTGGCCCAAATGATGAATCGTTTCGGCGGGGATGAAGTGTAGGATGCCATAGCTGACCAGTGTGTAGGCAATCAGGACCAGTGAGATCCCCAGAATGATGGCCTGGGGCAACAACTTCTGCGGGTTCTTAATTTCGCCCCCCAGGTTGGCCACCAGAATCCACCCGTCGTAGGCGAACAGCGTGGCTAAGATGGCTACGCCGAAACCGCCAGATGACTGGCTAACGGCCGCGACACTGTGACTGAAGGCATTTTGGTCCCCGAAAAACAGACCAAAGATAATAATGGCAATAATCGGTAACAGTTTGCCTAAGGTGGTCACAATCTGGAAAGCCGCCCCCCAGCGGTTCTCAAACATATTCAGGAACCCAATCAGGACGATGACCCCAATCGACAACGGTGCCTGCCAAGACCCATCCAAGTTAAAGAACCCCACCAGGAGAATCCCCAGGTACGCCGCAATCGACGCGATGATTGCTGGGCCGTAGACCACAACCTGCATCCAGCCGGAGAGAAAGCCCCAGAACTTACCGTAGATCTCTTCCATATAAACGTAGAGTCCCCCGGTATGGGGCATCTGGGCACCAACCTCGGCAATCGTCAACCCCGCCGTTAGGGTGATGACCCCACCCAGGAACCAGGCCAACAGGGCCATGCCTGGGGACCCCGCACTATCTAGCACCGATGATTGTTTAAAGAAGATTCCGGAACCAATAACGGTCCCCACCACTAACGCTAACGCCGACCAGAAGCCCAATGACCGATTTAAGGTCGTTTCTTGTTTCGCATCCTGCACATTGAAGCCCTCGCTTTCACTAGTAACATGAGTTAATATTCAATCTAGCATACCAAAATCCGCTTAACGTGACAATCAAAAAAACCCGTTAACCGCCGTTTTTAGCAACAAAAGACGAATTGATAAATCTTTTCAATTACTAATTGTTCGGTAACCAACTAAAAAAGAGCTACGGCCTGACCGCAACTCTCCGTCCATTTTTTATAATTAAGCCACGTGTTGCACAATGACCATCAAGATTGGAATCACGACCAGACTCAGCAGCGTGGTCTCCGTCACCATGATAGCCGCATAATCAGCATCGGCGTGGTATAGCTTAGAGACTACCGGCGCGTTGGTCATGACCGGCATGGCAGCCTGTAAGATAAAGACTTGCTTCATCAATAGCGGCATCCCCGTGGGCAGGACCAGTAACCCCATCAGCACGGGCGCCACGATGAACCGGCCCAGGAGGATGCCTAGGCTATCCCGGTTGAACCGAATGTTTTGCAACCCGGCACCGGCAATCGCAGTCCCGATGAAAATCATCGACAGGGGAATCGTCAAGCCGCCGATGTAGTCGAAGTCCTTCATGATCCACTTAGGCAGTTGAATGTTCAACAGCACCAAGAGGACCCCAATGATGAACCCCAGTAGCGGTGGCGAGAAAATCTTCTGCAGGGTACTCTTGAGGTCAAATTTCGCCCCACCCTGGCCGTCTCGCTGAATCAGGTAAACACCAAGCGTCCAGAAAAACGTGGTGTTGGCCATGTAATAGACCAATACGAACGGTAAACTCTTGGGACCAAATAGGGCCTCGTTCACCGGCAACCCCACGAACACGGTGTTTGAGTTCAGAAACATGGACTCGAACAGCCCCCGGTGCTTGGGATTGATGCGAAAGAGGTGGAAGGCGATGATCGATAACCCAAACATGATGAGCATCGAGATGACCGGAAAGCGCAGATCCGGTAGGGTCCGCTTGAGTGTCTCCGCCGAGAACTTCGCCGTGATGGTACTGATCATGTACGCCGGTAGAGCAATCTGCGTCACTAACCGGGCAATCAGCCGCGGCGCCTTATCGTCGAACCAGCCCCGGCGGGATAACACGTACCCCAGGCCAATCATCACCAGGATGATCAGCACCCCCGAAACGCTCTTCACAAATACGGCCATAACGCCCCTGCTACTGATAACTTGTCATAAGTTATAGATTTTTCTTGCTTCTTCCTACCCTGCCTCGTCAAAAGCTCACTACGACAGTTGATATGATAGTCCACAAGCATTAATTCCCGACTAGCCATCGGTACATCCTTTGAGACCTGTTTTAGTAGGCTAACTCAAAGTTTTTCGTATCCCTAATGTTCAGGGCAGCATTCATATCTCGATCCTCAACCTGGCCACAAACTGGACAACGATAAGTTCGGTCACTGAGTTTTAAATCAACTTTTTTGGTGCCGCAGTTATGGCACAATTTAGAAGTTGGCTCAAAACGATTGGTCAAATGTACCGGTATTCCTAGTTGTTGGCATTTGGGAATTAGCCGGATTCTAAAGTTGTAGAATCCTTGGTAGCTAATTGCTTTAGCCAGGTGTCGATTTTTCAACATGCCTTTAATATTCAAATCTTCCAAAGCAACCCAGTGTGGCTTGGTTATCACCAGACTAGCAATAATTTTATTTTGGTAATCTTTTTGCATGTTTTGAAGTCGTTGATACAGCCGTTGCATTCGCCGCTTAGTTTTGGCTAGATTCAAATCAGTAGCAGATCTTCCTTCTTTCTGTTTTCTGGCTTTGAATGCAAGATACTGACGTGACTGTTTTCTTTGTAACCGGCGTAATTGTCGCCGGAGCCTTTTAACCCGATGATTTTTATTTTGATTCTTGTAAATCTGGCCATTGCTAAGCACAGCGAATTCCTTGATTCCTAGATCAATACCGATACCTGCGCCAGTTAATTCAGGATGAACTGGATTGGTTTGTTCGACTAAACAGGTTAAGTAGTAGCGACCCGCATGGCACTTAATACGACCTTGCTTAACCATAAAGTGTGCTGCATCTGTCGGCAGATACCCGTACTCTTTCAAACGGACCCAACCTAATTTAGGCAACTTGATGCGATGTCGTTCGACCGAAATTATTTGCGTCTTACCATTTTTAACGAAGTAGAAGGACCCCTGCCCTCGTTTCCAAGACCGGAAATGAGGATACGCACTAAGGTGCTTAAAGAAACGCTTCATGGCCATATCAGCATCAATAAAGGCTTGCTTGATAGACTTGGCATAAAGTTCTTTGATCCAGTCATCTTGGGGATTAGCCGTCAAATAGTCATGGTTAAACCACTTACTAAATTCGTAAGCACCCATATAGTGATATCCGTCTTCATAACGCAATTTGTTCATTTCCAAAAACAAGTTGTATGCCCAGCGGCTACCACCAATATGCCGATTGAGTAGCCATGTTTGAAAACTAGTTGGTTTAATCTCAACTTGATAGGTGATCAGCATCCGAGTCATTCCCCGCTTTCCTGTTCTATCTTCTTAATTCGTAAAAGTAGTAGGAGAATACGTGAATGATTGGAATCAGGCGCAAAAAAGACTTTGCATGGTGATGCAGATAGAAAATCAATTCTACACTTTCAGCGACCATACGTTCCCCTAACCTAATTTCAGTATACGAGACGGTTAGGCAGAAGTCGCGACTTTTGACTTACAAATATATCAATAATTGGTGTGCTACCTAGGTGTTTTGTTGCTTCCCAATTTCATAACTATCGTTTCAATGGCATCATAATGTTTTGTAGATATTTACAGCAATTTATAAAAAAATGGTAATCATTCATTCCTCCTTTTAATCGTAAGAAAAAATTAGAGTTTCTTAAGCAACGCTTTTCATTATAGCATGCTTTCTCATTCGGCCATTTTAGAAAACGGTTACAAAACCCATTCTTTCGCTTTTTACTTCCCTTGACAACCGCGTAAAGGGCGCTGGGTCAGGCGTCAACGGTGGTTCGTTAGATGGGTCACCTCACCTGCTAAACCATTTACGAACCGCCAATTATATGGTGTAATAAGTGAATTGAGGCAATCTTTAGTGGCGGGATTTCACGGGAAATTCCGTTGAGGGGCCGGTCGGCCTTTTCTCCGACCCGGTTCCGTTTTATAATGGGTAAAGATTTTGACGAATATGAGGGAATAAATATGCCAAAAGATAAAAATGGAAGTACCCGGCAACGGTCTCCGGAAGACTTCGAGCAAGTCTATGACCGACGTGCGGATCGTAACTCACACTTTAAAACCCCTGAAGTTCACCCGCACCGCCCCATTCTCTGGGTCGCGGTAGCGGTCATCCTGGTCTTTCTTAGCGGCGGCCTCGCCTACGGCTATCACGCCTGGACTTCGGCCAAGAAGACCTTCGACCAGACCTATCAAGCCTCCAACGTCTCCAAGAGTCGGAACGTCTCGGCCGTTTTGAAGAAAAACAAGCCGTTCTCCATCCTCCTGTTGGGAACCGATACCGGGGCCCTGGGTCGGAGTGACGTTGGTCGGACCGACACCATGATGGTCGCAACCATCAACCCGAAGACGGAAACGGCCTACCTGACCAGTATTCCCCGGGATACCCGGGTCACGGTCGGCTCCGGTGCGAACGCCTCCGTTCAAAAGATTAACGCTGCCTACACGATTGGTGGCCCAAGTGGTGCCGTGAAGACGGTCGAAAACCTACTGGACATCCCCATCGACTTCTACGCCATCGTCAACATGGGTGGCTTGGAAAAGATGGTCAACGCCGTGGGCGGGGTCGACGTGGTGCCGCCACTGACCTTCAAGTACGCCCAAGCGGACGTCAAGAAGGGCGTGAAGACCCACTTGAACGGGAAACAGGCGCTATCCTACTCCCGGATGCGTTACGACGACCCGTTAGGTGACTATGGTCGGCAAAAGCGGCAACGCCAGGTTCTACAGAAGTTAGTGGTCAAGGCGGCGGGACTCTCCTCCATCACCCGGTACCAACAGATTCTGACGTCGTTAAACGGCAACCTGAAGACCGACTTAAGCTTTGATGATTTGATGCAGATTCGGGCCAAGTACGGTGACGCCTCGCACCACATCAAGTCGGAAACCCTTCAGGGTGAAGATGCCATGATTGACGGCATTGCTTACCAAGTCGCAACCAACAAGGAATTAAAACGGGTCTCCAACCATATTCGGAAGACACTTGGCCTGGCAGATACCACCAAGTTCACCACGGATGCCCTGAATTCCAGCAGCGACACGAACAATTACGGTTATTAAAATATGATGGTTTTATTTTAGCGCTTCGCCCAATCCGGCGGAGCGCTTTTTTTCTGAAAACTAGCTGACGCCCCTTGCCAAGTGAAAGAGCCTCGTGTAATATCTAAATGGTAATAATTACTATTTAGAATTAAGGAGTGCTTTGCATGTTAGTTGATCACCTACGTCACCCATTTTATTTATGCCTTTCCTTCCTGGCACTGAGTTTGTTCTTAGGCGGCTGCCAGACGGCGCCTCATCGGGCGCGCACCACGGCTCAGAAACCGATTCACGTGGTCGCCAGTGTCGACTTCTATGGCGAGGTCGCTAGTGCCGTCTTGGGAAACCACGGCCGCGTAACCACCCTCATCAAGAGTCCCAGCGTTGACCCCCACGACTTCGACCCCACACCCCGAGACGCAACGACGGTCAGTCACGCCAACGTTGTCCTGGGTAACGGCCTAGGTTACGACACCTGGCTGGATAAGTTGGCCAAGAGTAGCGGCCAGCGACAGCTCAAGACCATCCACGTGGGCGAGGACGTTCGGCACCTGAAGGCCGGCGTCAACGAACACATCTGGTACGACCCGCAGACTATGCCACAACTCGCCACCTACCTAGCGCAACAGTTTGGGCGACAGGCACCGCAGTACAAGGCCGATTACCAACGCAACGCGCGGCGGTACGTTCGTCGGCTGGCTCCCTTGCAACGCCAAATTACCCGGCTAAAGGCCCAGAGCCAGCACCAAGCCGTGGCCGCAAGTGAACCGGTCTTCGACGCCGCCCTATCGGCCCTGGGTTACCGCCGCATCAGCGACCGCTTCGAGAAGGCCGTGGAGAACGGTACCGATCCGGCTCCTCGGGACGTTCACGCCCTCCAGACTGCCATCAAGCAGCGTAAGATTGCCTTCTTCGTCAATAACCAACAGGCCAGCAATAAGACCGTGGCCGGCATGGTCCAGCTCGCCAAGCAGTCCGGGGTTCCGGTCCTCAACGTTACCGAAACGCGGCCCAAAGGATTGACTTACCGGGAATGGATGCAACGTCAGTACCGGCAACTTGCCCGGATTCAACAGCAATCTCACTAGTCGATAAGTCGTTCATATGTAAGACTAGATACCCCTAAAAACGATATATGTTGTTGTGGACCGTTTATTTTGTGCTAAGGTAGAAGTGATAGAATATCTGCCTAAGTAAGGAAGTGAACCGTCATGTCTAGATATCGTTTTTTTGTCCAACCCCAGATTGACCAGCACAGCCAACAAGTCATTGGTTACGAGGCCCTGCTTCGTCAACACCAAGATGGCGGTTGGATTTTACCACGTTCCTTCACGGCTATCTCGGTTACTGATCAAGTCAAGCTCCTCGAACAGACCGCTGCCCGACTGAACATCGCAGCGACTAACCAAACGATTGCCTTTAACCTGAATAATCAACAGTTTCGTGACCCCTTCGCTTTAGGGGCCATCATTACCTTTAAGAAACGCTTCGCAAACGTCCACTTATCCATCGAGCTGACGGAAGCCCCGGCACTCGCCGAAATCACCCTGTTTAGTACCGTGCTCCACCAGTACGACATTAAATTGGTGATTGACGACGTGGGCACGGGCTCCAACACCTACGGCAACATTCAGCACTTGCTGCCCTTCGTCGATGAAATCAAGTTCGCAATGCAAAATCTGCGGGCCGAACATAACGAAACGCAAATTCCCACAGAATTAGCGTTCTGGTCGAAGATCGCCCAGACTTATCGCATGGGAATGATTCTCGAAGGCGTTGAAAACGCTAGTGATCAAGCGTTAGCGCACCGATACGGCATCACGCTCCATCAGGGGTATCTTTACGGTAAACCCAGTCTGGTTTAACGTTTTAACAACAAAAGGTCTAGCAAATCCATTCAGGGATCTGCTAGACCTTTTTCACTTAAATAGGATAGGCACTATTGAAAAATCCCCAGCCAATAACCTACGATACTGACCAATAGGACGCCGACCAGCAGCCAAAGGGGCTTCACCCGGTGCCGCAGGAGCCAGACACATAGTAGGGTCAGCGCCAGTGGTAAGAGGCCGGGCACCAGCTGGTCCAACAACTTTTGCAACGAATAGTCCGTGTGCGCACTGGTGGTCAAGGTCGCCTTAAACGTGACGCGTGTCCACCGGGGCACTAACGCCCCCATGATGAACATCCCCACGATGGAGGCGCCCAACGTTAATTTCTGTAAGATACCGTTCCCCAGAAAATCCATCACGTGGAGACCTTGACGGTACCCCCAACGTTGGGCCCACCACCGAAATCCCAGCCGTACTAGATTCCAGCCCAGGAAAAAGACCACGGGACCTCCAATGCCAAAACCGCTGAGCGCTAGGCTAGCCGCAAAGGCACTGAGAATCGGCCGCCAGGTCCCCCACCAGACGGGATCGGCCACGCCAGCCAGTGAGCCCATCATCCCCACTTTCATGGCATTGATGTCGTCCCCCGACACCAAAACGCCCTGTGCACGCTGCTCCTCCAGGGACAGGGTCACCCCGGTAATCAGGGATTGCATGTAGGGCATGGTGTTAAACGACACCAGGTGGCGGGTCGCGGCATCGGCCCGGTCCGTTCTGGCGGCGTATAACCGGTTGATGGCCGGAATCATCACGTAACAGAATCCTAGGTTTTGTAGCCGCGGATAGTTCCAGGAGGCCTGTTCAAGGCCCGAACGGCCGAAGATTCGAAGTTGGTCGCCCAGGGTCAGGCGTTTAGGTGTTGTTTGTTCGTTTATCATGCCGTTCCCTCCCTACAAGTCATCCAGTTCACGGTCCAACTCATCCTCAGTGCTGCTGTCGGCGGTCGACCCGCCACCGCCTTGCTTGGGGCCGTTTGTGGGCCGTACATATAAGTAAATAATGGCCAACGTGATGCCAATCATTCCCAGGGCAATCAAGCTCAAGTGTTGGTCGGTCGCCAGCGCGAACCCCAGGAAAAAGAACGGCCAGAGTTGGCGGGTCGCCATCATGTTGATGACAATGGCGAAGCTGACCACCACCAGCATCCCGGCCGCAACGTGAAAACTCCCCTGAATGGTTGCGGGGATGTGCCGGTAGGCCGCCTGTAGCCAGTCCGTCGGAATCACCAATAAAATGGCGGTCGGCAGCATGACGCGTAGGCCTTGCAGGGTCGCACTCAGCAGATGAATCCGCGTAATCCGGGCCAGGTCACCGGCCGCCGCGGCAGTATCCGCACGGGCCACGACCGGGACAATCAGGTGCCGCAAAAGTCGGGTCAGGCCCATGCCAACCCAGGCAAGTGGCAAAGCGATGATGACCCCCGCCGCGACCGGCAGCTGGGCCGGGCCACTGACCCACCACGCGGCCACGACCGCGGCCAAGGCCGGGTCGGGTGCGACGGCTGCCCCAATGTTCATCCAGCCCAACGTTACTAACTGGAGAGACGCCCCCAGGGCAATCCCACTCAGGGGGTGCCCAACCGCCAATCCCACCAGGGTACAGGCGATAATTGGCTGGTGAAATTCCCATTCGTCGACCACGCCTTCCACCCCAGCGAGAAAGGCGATGATTAGAATTGCTACAATACTTGCCGTCACGCTTTACACTCCCTTAGTTCATCCCAATATGCCACAAAAATGCCCCGCTCGGTAACGGTACCGAGTGAGGCGTTAACGTTACTTTAATCAACCGCTAGGCCCTTCTTGGCGGCTAACGCCAAGAAATCCTGTTGTCGGTCATTCGGAACCGTCTGCGCGTACACCTGAACACCAGCTGCTTGTAGCGCCATTGCCGCTGAGACGTCACTGGCGTCAGCGGCCACACTCGGCGTCAACATGGTCTTGTGGACCGTGTAGGCCAAGTTGCCCACATTAACACCAATCTCAGTCAAATCGATGCCGTGCTGAACCAACTCAGCCATTTCTGCCAACGTTTCCGTTAGAATCAAGGGTTTGAACTGATCAAACCGGGAATCCCGATAAATCTGAACCATTTTTTCAACGGTGATCACGTTGGCCTTGACCTCGGGTGGTGCGGCCTGCATGATCAACATCTTCCGGAGCTTATCGTGGGCCACCGTATCAGACACAATTAGGATGCGGTTGGGCCGAATCGCCTTGGTCCACACCGTCGCTACCTGACCATGGAGCAGGCGGTTATCGACCCGTGCAAGTTGTATTGCCATTGTCATAATAAATCGTCATCTCCCGTATCTGCGCGCAGGTCTAAGTGGCGAATGCCCCCCTGCGCCGTGCGCTCTAAGTGTGGTATGACATCGCTTAAGGACTGCTGTTGTAAGGCCAATGCTTCAATCAGCATCGGTAGATTTAACCCGGCTACTAAGCCATACTGATTGGGATTCTTCGCCACCACGCGACTCGCCGCATTAAAGGGTGACCCACCCCATAGGTCGACCAAGAAGAGCAACTCATCGACGGGTTGTAACTTCTGAATCGCCATCTGGTAATGACTGACCAGGTCTTCGACGCTTTCGTTAGCCGCCAACGTGACAGCGGTCACCTTTTGTGCCTTGCCGAAAATCATTTCGGCGCTTTGGAGAATCCCTCGTGCGAATTCTCCGTGACTCGTTACAATTATGGCAAGCATCCTGCCACCCCTTCATCATTACCGTAAATTTAGTCTGAATTCAATATAGCACAAAAAACCGCTTCCAGCTACCACTCACCGCAATTTAGAGCAGCTTCAACATGGCGGCCGGCGTCAAGAAACTGACGTCCGGTTGCAAGTCATCCGGGCGTTTCCCGTTCCAGGCGGCAAAACCAAAGGCTACACCCGCGGCATGAGCGGCCTCTTGATCATAGATGGTGTCGCCCACGTAGACCGTATCGGCCGACGTGCTTCCTAAGCGTTGCATAGCCAACAAGATTCCATCGGGGGCTGGCTTGCCATTGGCAACGTCTTCGGCTACAATTGCTTGGCTAAAATATTGGTCGAGGCCCAAGCTCACCACGTCACGGTCATATTCGAACTGGCGCTTCGACGTCATGATGGCTAGTTGGGCACCCCGGGCCTTCAAGTCTGCTAAAGCAGCGGTCACCCCGGCATAGATGGCCACGGTGTCCCGATAATCCTGTGTCCGGGGACCCCAGAGCGCAAGAACATCCTCCCAAGCGGGAATTTTCAAGCGTAGAAGGGCATCCTTGCTGGGAATCCCAAAGGTCGTTGCCAACTCCGCGTAGGACTTTTCGATGCCCCGCTCGTGCAAAATAGCCTGGAGCGAGGTCATGTACATGGCCTCTGTGTCGAGTAAGGTTCCGTCGATATCAAAAATAAAACTTTTCATGGTTAAACTCCTTATTCCTTATTTCGATCAACGCACAAAAAAGGGCTGTGATCAGAAGGACCACACCCCTTAGTTTAGCATGTTTTTCAGATTAAGACTCAAGCTTGGGTTCCGCAACGCCCGGTACGGTCGTTGCCGGAATTGGCGTTCCGTCTTGATGGTCGTCCTTGCCACTGACCACGTCTTCGGAGCGTTGTAAGTTCCGTAACTGCTTAACGGCCCGAATCCAGGACGGTACCAGGATAGCACAGGATCCCAACCAAGCCAGTGGTTCGGCAGAAACGGCCCCGGCGTACCCGAAGGCGCCAACCATGAACAGCGCGGCAAAGACCCGCATGGTCAGTTCGCCGACACCCGCCAACGTTGGCAAGACTCGCCGGCCTAACCCCTGCAGGGTGTTCCGGATGATGAAAAGAACGCTCAGTAACAGGTAGGTACTCCCGATAATGTTGAAGTAGGTTTGCGACAGCTGAATAACGTGTTCGTCGGCGGTCCCGATGATCAACGTCACGATTGGTCGACCAAAGAAGATGATTAGACTCCCGGCAGCAACGGCAAAAGTACCGGATAGCCAGAGGGTCTTCTTGACCCCCTCCAGGATACGGCCATACTTAGCGGCACCGAAGTTTTGCGCCGCAAACGTCGCCATGGTGACCCCAAACGAGGACATCGGTAGCGAGCAGAGTTGGTCGACCTTGGAAGCGGCGGTCGAAGCGGCCACCGAATCGGTTCCCAGGGAGTTCAGAGCGGCTTGCATCACCATGGTCCCAATGGCGATGATTGAAAGCTGAAAGCCCATTGGCATCCCCGTTGAGAAGTGGTCCCAGAGTTCCTTGTAGTCGACCTTAAAGTCCGACCAGGTGATGTGCAACAACGGAATTGACCGAATAATGTACAGCACACACAGAACGGAGGCAACCACCTGAGAGATAACCGTCGCCCAGCCGGCACCGGCAACGCCCATATGGAAGACCAGAATAAAGAGGAGTTCGAGAAGCACGTTGACCACGGTCCCAATGACCAAGAAGATCAGCGGCGTCCGAGAATCTCCCAGGGCTCGGATGATGTTGGACAACAGATTAAAGGCCATCGACGCAAAGATTCCGGCGAAGATGGTGCTGATGAAGATCCGTGCATTAGCAAAGATGGAGGCCGGCGTCTGCATGAGCCGCAGGATGGGGTCCACGAAGGTCAGCGACAGGACCGTCAGGATGATGGTCATCAGGATTGAGATGACGATGCTCGCGGCAAACGACCGCCGTACGCCCCGCAGGTCCCCCGCCCCGTAACGGGTGGCGGTGATGATAGCTAGGCCGGCGGTTAACCCTTGGGCGAAGCCGATAATCAGGAAGTTGATGGACCCGGTAGCCCCGACGGCCGCCAGGGCTTTCACGCCCAGCGTCTGACCAACGACCACGGTGTCCGAAACGTTATATAATTGCTGGAATAAATTACCAATTAAAAGTGGAATCGTAAAGAAGAAAATAAGTTTTAAGGGACTGCCCTTGGTCAAGTCGTTCATGCGCCGACCTCCTCATCAGAATTTTTGTTGCGATTTACGCTCACAGAAGAACTACTATACCGATTATTTGGTGATTTGTCTGAAAATTAGCTCAGCCATTTTCACGCGCGCGACGGTTTAGATACATATACTACGCTCAGAAAATGTCTTTGAAAAGGTCTAATTCGGGTGAAAACGATTGCTGGTGATAATTGTTATCGTTTTGTTACATAACGCCAATTCCCTGCTCGAAAATTCAAGTCGCGTTACTTAGTTGCGTTCATCAATGACCATTTCATTGACAAATCAAGGGTTACTAACGTAAGCGTTTTCTTAGGGTGCTACACTCAACCTGTACCCAAAAAGTTTCGTTATTAAGGAGGAGATTATATGTCCACCATTCAAAACGTCACCGTTGCCGGTAGTGGTGTCTTGGGCAGTCAAATTGCCTATCAATCGGCCTATTGCCAAAAAGATGTCACCATCTACGATATCAATCAGGCCGCCATCGACCAAGCCAAAGAACGGATCAACGGCCTTCGTGCTCTTTACCAGCGTGATTTAAATATCACCGCTGAACAGTTTGCCGCGGGGCTTCATCGGCTCACCTATACCACGGACTTATCACAAGCTGTCGCGCATGCAGATATCGTCATCGAAGCCATCACGGAAAACCCCAAGATTAAGCACAGTTTTTACCAACAACTCGCACAGGTCGCTCCTCAGAGGACCATTTTTGCCAGTAACTCATCAACGCTGACCCCCAGCATGTTTATGGCCGACACCGGCCGACCAGAAAAGTTTCTAAATTTACACTTTGCCAACCAGGTCTGGCTAAACAATACTGCCGAGATTATGGGCTCACCCAAGACGGATCCAGCTATTTTCAGCGAAGTCGTTGCCTTTGCCGGTGAAATCGGAATGATTCCGATTCCTTTAAAGAAGGAGCAACCCGGGTACATCCTCAATTCTCTTCTGATTCCGTTTCTTAAATCCGGTCTCGGACTTTGGACCAACGGTGTAGCGGACCCCCACATTATTGATAAAACCTGGATGAAGGCCACTGGGGCACCCATGGGGCCGTTCGCAATTCTTGATATGATTGGGATGCGAACGCCCTACAACATCATCCGCACTACGGCCACTCAGGAAAATGATCAGGTCATGTTAGCCGCTGCTGCTCGACTAAAAACCATGATTGATGCTGGTCAGCTCGGCGCCGAGTCGGGTCAAGGCTTCTATCACTACCCCGACCCAGCGTTTACACAACCTGACTTTCTGCAGACTACAACGCAAGCAATTCCCCATTAATCGCAAAAAAGACGTTTCCAAGTTTTTAACCTGGAAACGTCTTTTTGTAAACCTCTGATGCGGCCAAGAAGGTCCCATCAAAGGCATCACTCCGTCTTACAGCGCCAACGCCTGTGGCCTATACATTACAAAAATAGTTTACTAATTAGTTTACTTTTTGTTTGCGAGGAGCATTTATTCATGACAACTAGGAAGAAACGTAAAAAGAGGTCATCCTACCTAATTAGCAGGACGACCTCTTTCTATTGGCGTCATGAGGTGACCAAACCGCACTAGCCAAAACTAGTATAACATTTATTTGTTTTACACTTGACGGTGTACACCTAAAAGTGTATTATAATAGATGTAGTAAGGAAGGAGGTAATAAGTTGAAGCGCCGATACACCGGCCCGAAGCATCAACAAAAAAAGCCCAATCCAAATTGGTTTGACTGGTTAGGATTCCTGACATCACTAATCAGCCTATCATACGCAATCTGGAAAGGACACGGGCACTAAGAAATGGGCGGCGAGAGCCGCCTACTTAGTGTACCTTCATTCTAACATATTGGAGGATATTATCATGAGCAAGCGAACCTTAAACATCATCACTATTGGAATATTTGCCCTAGCCGCTATAATCTTAGTGGTCAAGGCTATTGGGAGGTAACTATGGCAAAGCACATCGATTTAAACAATCCAGACATCATGACTTCAAAAGATGCTGCACTACGTTGGGGGAAGGCCCCCGACTACGTTCGCCAGGTGCTTAGAAGTAACCCAGGACGTTTCCCAGAAGGAAGTGTTAGAACATTTGCGCGTCAAATTTTAGTGACGCGAGAAGGTATGGAAGCCGTCACAGGACACGGAGAAATAGTAAAAAAATAGACACGTCAAAAAGGCCACCCACTCCATTACGGAGTGAGTGGCCTTAGTATTATTAGATAAAATGTAGAGCAATCAAAACACCAATGATAGATATAGCCGTTCCAAGGAACCATCGGTGCAAAGAAATTTCTTGCGATAAAGAGTCACTGTGAACTTTTTCGAATTTTGTGTCCAAATGCGCCTCTAATAAATCAATTTTGTTAGACAAGTCTTTTTTTGCAGAACTCAGTTCTTCCTTCGTAACAAAATGATTGTCCATAGAGCCTCCTCCCCCTCCACTATGATCCGTGAAATCGTGCTTAATGACCTTATTTTCCAAGGGGATTTTCTCCCTTCATCAATAGCAAGTCTGTAAAGCTCTCAACTGACTTTTTACCTTCTTCACGAATTGAAACCGAAACTTTATATCTGTCACCCACAATACTTGGTAAATCTTGAATTGGTTCCATCAAGATAAAACCTGATTTGAGTTGATCCGGTTTGTTCGGACTAATTCTAAGATGACCATCAATTCGAAAAATAGACTTATCCGTTTCATTGTCAAAAAATAGTATTTGCACATCATATTCTTTAGAAGGGTTTAAATCAATCAACGAAACCACAATCACAAAACTCTCTTTTTCGTAAACGCTAAAGCGCAACTCGTTAATTGTAGTTGTACTCCCGTTATCATTTGAATTTACTCCAGCATTTTTTGCAAAATAAATGGATTGAACCTGAGGCATTGCCCTCACTCCTCAAATAGCTTTCTTACTTAATTTACAGCTATTTCGAAATATAATCAAATGACTACTTAGTTTTACGGACCAATTTCACCATAGATTTGTTGGCTGTAAAGTACCCCATCTTGGTCTTGATGCGGTACACGCTACCATACTTGACGGCATCACCGTAAAAGGTTGTTCCCTTCTTGAAGTGGACCCGGCGCTTGACCTTGAAGTCAGTACCCTTGTACGCGTAAATTACCTTGGCGGTAACCTCAAAGAGTCCGCTGTCGGACCAATAAGATGCCTTCTTGGGCTTTGCTTTTGTCTTGGTCCCCGACAATGAGCCATCAAAGTCATAGCTAGCATCGATACCATGCCAGGCACTAGAGAACTGCCAGCTATTAGCATTGGCTACACCCGGTTGGTTTACACCATAAGCGGCGACCCAGATGTGCTTGTCGACAAGTTGACTGCGATTAATCCGACCAGACGTGAACCACGACCCTGGGCCATAGGTGATGACGTTCTTGTACCCATGCGAAATCAAGTACTTCAGAAAGACATTAACTTGCGATGTAGTCGCCCAGGGTAAGCCCGGGTCCTCAACGTCGATAGCCAGAACGGTCGACTTATCCAGCCCCATCTTCTTGACCCACCCGAGGAAGTAAGCGGCCTCTGCCGTCCCCCGACCGTGAAAGTAGTGGTAGGCCCCAACAGAATCAAAAGTCTTGTACGCATTAGTAATCTGGGCACCCGCCTTGGGATTCAAGTAAGTCGTTTCCTCAGTCAGCTTAACGATGGCCGACTTTGCTCCCTGGGACTTTTTCGTTTTGAAAAAGGACAGTGCGCTATCCTGGTAGCCAGATACGTCAATGACGATTTTACTCATCTTCATCAGTCCCTTCGTCGGCTGGTGGTGTCACGACCGGAGCATGATTATCACCACCCGTTGCTTTATAGTCCTGGTAGGCCTTCTCCACCAACCCAGCAATAGTTTCCGTGGTGAAATGAAAACCATGGGCCTGCAGCTGGGTGTCCACATACTTCCGGGCCTCTTTACCACGGTCGGTCTTCGATAAAGCCGACATTACTGCCAGCGTTGGAACCGCGACACGAGCGAGTTTATCACCTAAATCAAGGCCATCTGACGTTGATTCTGACGACACGTTCGTTTCTTTGGGTGAAGAAGTACCCGTATGCGTGTTTCTCATAAACCCAATTCCAGACAGAACTGCTAAAATGACACTCGCCCACGAGTTAACTTGATCACTTGCCACTTGAACTCCTACACCACTGCCAACCTGGACCAAAACGCTGGCAAAGAAAAAGACGACCGATACAAGGTCGCCTACAGACTTTCGATTAAAACTTAACTTCCAATACTTATTCATAATATTTATTTCCCACCTATCTTTGAGAATTGCTGACGAAGCGAACCAATCTGGCCATTCAGTGCATTAATTGTATGTCCCTGTTCCATCATGACCTTTGATTGCTCCTTCAGTTGTTGAGACTGTTCTTTAAGTTGCTGAGCCTGCTCTTTGACCCGGGCTGTTAACGCAGTGATTTGTTCGTTCTTAGCCTGTGACTCCTTCAGCAAATCACGAATTTGCTCAGCCATATCTGGCGTCACCTGGGCAAAAGCCGATTCTTTAGAGGACGCGGCAGTATAGCGCGTACCCTTTAAAGTCAGCCACGATGCCCCATAGGTAACGACCGCTGTGACAATAATTTGGAACAGATTAATCCTCATCGACTATCACCCGCCCACGCTTCCAAGATGACCCGGGTAGCAACCGCAAACATCAGCCAGCAGTCCAAGTGAGCCATCGGGTGACCGAACATCTCCAAATTTTGTAGCAGAAACGCCAACCCATAGATAGTCCACACTGCGGTTGCTCCTACGTAGCACCAGCGAATCAGTGGACGGATATCAAAAAGGGCCGCCATGAGTATGACGGTTCCAATTATAATGACTCCCGCCGCAAATGGCGGGTCATCAATATGACTAGCTACGGAGTTAAAAAAATCCGGCCGGGCGAAACGAAAAGAATTGATAATGAAGTAGGTTCCCAGAAAAATCGTCTCAATTGCCGTAATCAGCAAGAAGCGGTTCCTCTGCACATTTTTTTGCATGTTCTCACCCCTTTCCCAAGGAAAATCCTAAAAGAAAAGCACCAACGGCAATCACTATGCTTGCGGCGTAGTATCGTCGGCGGTGCTGGTGGAGTTTCCCAGGATTTGCTTCACCTGGGGTTGCAGAGCAGCTGGTACCTCTTCAATGGTACGGCCACCGTCCAGGACGTTGGCCGCATAAATGGCAACTAAAGCAGTGAACTTAAAATTTAACATAATTGATTATCCCCTTTATTTATCTGACTTCTGATTATTATCTGCAATGTACGACTGAACCTCTGCTCGAAGTGCCGTTGGGACAGCATCGAGCGTGCGAACCTTATCCGCAATAGCATTGGCATAAATCTGAGCTAAGGCTGAATACGCCATCTAATCACCTCCTTATTTTGTGGCCGCTACGGAGTCCGACGCACTATTTTCAGATACGACGGTCTCACTGGTGGTAGACGTGACTGGCGCCATCTGACTAAAGAGCAAGTCCGACAGCTCCATGATGGCCGAATCATGCAGCTGGTCATTAGCTTTCAGCGTGGCATTTTCCGCATTGGCGGCAGACGCATCTTGCTTGGCAGCAGTGGCATCCGCCTGAGCGGTTGTCAGGTTCTCCTGCAATACGGCAATAGTATTATCGCGGTCCGCAATCATCTGCCCCTGATCTTGCTGAGAGCGCAGTAGAGCGCTAATTTCAAGGCTAGGCAGATTGTCCGGAGCCAACCAATTTCCATTTTCGTCACGTCGATAATGGGAGTAATTCCGGGTGAAATACTCCTTATCGGCCGTAGTATACGCAACAAACTCGGTCAAACCGTCTGCTGGTTCAGTGACCGGCGTACCGGTCGGATACCCATCGGCATCCAGGGAAACATAAAATTTGAACATTTGATCACTCCTTTTTAGTAGGAAACTACTGATTTAACCGCTATAAATTGACTACCGTTTTCATCATCAAAGAGCCAACTACCGGTCGTGTTAAGGGAATTCGTTGGATTTAAAGTCATGGTCCCATCCGGATTATTAACAACCTGAAAATAAAATTTGCCTGTTATACCAGTCGCATAGTAATAATAGGCGGTGTACTGAGTTCTTTGGCCCAAAGGTATCAAAATTTTGGTTAGCTTTAACCGAGTATCTGAACTAGAGTACAGGTAATTATCGGTATAAGCAGTGGAACTTATCGTTACAACAACTCCTGTTTTTATGCGGTCATACGCCCCCGTTAGTTGATACCCCACCGGATCAGTAGCATAAATATGAGCAAGTACATCTCCGTCCGCTCTTTTCGACTTATATAAAACCGTTCCTTCAGGATAATGACGTCGGAAAATAGTATCTGCGCCATAAGAAATAGCTTCTAAATCACCAGCCACGGGTAACTTTTTCCCGCCAAAATAAATAGCCATCAGCACTCACCAACTTTGCAGAATTGGCGAGCATTAGGTGAGGTCAGAATCGCGTAACTATGCGGTTCTCTACCCCCCCCCCATCATTTTCATGGTATTAATCAATTTCATGATGTACCTCCTATATTGCTTCAATCCTCTTTAAGACCGGATAGCACGTATACTTATCACCGACAAAAGGCTCGCCAGAAGCCATCATACTATCAAAGTCCCCCATTAATGATGCATTCCGACTAACTCTTAGCTTGTTACTGCCATTCGTATCAACAAGCACCAGATTACCTGTTATAAAAGATAAACTGCTTGTAACGTCCCAACTGTTGAAAAGAGATAATTTATTAGAACCAATTAGCTGGCTTTGAGTATAAGTAATGGTACTTGGATAAGACACTGTAGTCCCATCACTGCCCTCACTACCAATCACTCCTTGCCCACTTCTAAAAAAATATGAATATCCAGAAGAGTCCATTTTCTGTATTAAGGCTAGTCCAAAAAACATTTTTATGCCTCGTAGCTTACTGAAACTGGCGGATAGCTGGATTACGTCATGAGAAACGTTCATTTTCGAGTTACTTAAACGTTCACTACTATCAAACACGGTTTCACCAGACCATAAAGATGTGCCAGACGGTGTGTAGTATCGATAGATTCTAGTACCGCTATAGTTTATTTCTAAATTCTGATTACCTTCTATCGCTTCAGCCCTAGAACCGTTATGGTAAATGGCCATTACTGACCACCTACTTCACATAAACTAAATGTTAGGTGGTGGCTCAAAGACTGATATAGCGGTCTTTTACCCCCCCCCATCATAAACAAGGTTAATTAATTTCATTAGAATTGACCTCCTCAATACGCAGTTATCTTGTCGATTACTAATAGGCCACGAAACCCATTTCCAATGGCACTATTACTATCATTCCAATAACTCACAGTATCTGCCATCGACTTCCAATTGGAACTTGAACTCACCTGATTCCTATAAAATATTAGATGAGTTTCATCTGTAGATTGAATAAAGCTATTGTAAAACGTATTTACCGCAAACTTTACACCGGTCGTGAGTCCTTCTTTAGGAATCAATAGACTCTGAAATTTCGGTGCGTACGATGTAGTGCTAATTGCTGTTTCGCTCCAATTTGAATAGCCATAGGCCGCATTCAATATAAGCATCTTAGTAATCGACAGTTGAATTCCAGTCTTTAATTGACTTACCGGTCGTGGAATTTGGATTGCTTGATTAACTAAAATATCACCACGATGATCAATCTGCGTTGGGTAGCTACTAAATCCCAAATTGTCATAGCTGTTGATAAATGCATATGGTCCGGACCATAAAACCATTCCAGCTGGTATTCTATCCTGATAAATCTTTGAACCTACATGCTCTATCGCTCGAAACTTTACACTGTTCTGCATAATACTTCCTGCCTTATTACCTAACCGATTAATTGCCATGTCATCACTCCTTCGTTACCCAGAAGTGCAGCAGGTCATTGAGCGACTTGGACTTCGCAGTGGCTTCATCAGCGACGATACTAATCAACGGTACCCCGTCTACCGTCCACCCGTTTGTAGGATTGATATTAATCAGATGTCCATTCAGCTTAAACCCGTTGACGAAGTTTGGAATGGCACTAACAGACTTAGAATTCACATCCATTGCAACGGGAGCATAGGTTTGCCCGTTCACCGTGATGGTGCCGTTGGAATTACCCATCACCGACTCAACCCATGCCGTGAAGATAATACTCCCCGAAGCATGCCACCCTCGTGTCCACATCTGACCCGTATTTGAGTTGATTAAGATTTGCGTACCGTTTGAACCAGCAATCTGGTTAACGTAAAGAGTTAGCCATTGACTACCTGTTAAACCACTCGGCAAATTAGTTACCGTAATACCATTCAGCATATAGGTGCCTGACAGCATCAGCGTATTTAGATTAGTACTGCTGGCAACAATCGAAGAGTTGGTCGCGCGCCACCCGCTCCAATGGGCAGGTGATCCCAAATATGTGTTTATTTGTTCACGCCCGTTTACATCAAACCATCTGACAAATTTATTGCCATTATCAACAACCTGAACCCATCCCCAAGTTACTCCAGGTATACCGTTCTTTGGAGTAACTCCGGCCATTGGATACAGTCCAGCCGCCAGTGTAAAGATGTCATCATTACCCGTTAGGTCTCGTCCACGCATTGAACTTGGTGTAATATCTTCTGTTGTTGCTAAATGCTTCCACGTCACCGTAGTCCCATTTTGAATTACAACTGAATAGGAACTGTAAGCATCGCCTTGGTTGGAGTGGAAAGTTCCACTAGCAAAACCACCACCTGTGGAGTGGAGAATTCCTCGGATTGAATCGGTAGATGGATTATGAATGGACTGTCCTTGAATATAGACACTATAAATTCCTAATTTTTGAGACATCGAAATTAATGAGGTATTAGCATCGGTTTTTCCGTCATTATTAACGTTCACCACACGCGACTCAACGGAACGTTTCCACCCTGTATCACTTGTTGGCGTAATAGCTCGATAAACCGAATCGCCATACACGCTGACTCCACTGGCATAGTAATAATTGCCACCTTCCGAGGTTAGCATGGAATCTACAACGCTTAGTGGCTGGCCATCAATAGTGCTAGCGGTCTTATCATCGCGAATAAAGTAAACGCCTGGCTTCGAGAAATTAGCTTTAACGTATGTTGCATAATCTGAACCCGTGGGGACTGCACCGGCGGTATAACTTCCGGCCCCAAAGAGTGCCTGTTTTTGCCACCCCGTAGTATCAGCTGTATCTACCTTCTTGCTAACATCCTTCTCCGTGGCAAAGCTGTTCCCGTCGCCGTCCGTAGCGCCCTTGTTGAATTTCTGCGCCTCGGTGAAGGTATTAGCGGCCCCAGTATGTGCAATATCAGTCGGGAGCTTAGACGACAGTCCCTCGTTGGTGACGAACTTGTCGTCTGCCTCCGGCTTGGTGTAATAATTGGTCAGTCTTGCGTTAATTGAAATATCTAGCTTATCTAGATCGCTCGCTAGTGCGTAAGCAACATTTGCCAAAACAAATTTCACAGGTTGGTCCGCCTTATAGGCTTGCGTAATTGCAATTGTCAAACTGTACAAGGTATCTTTAAAAGCAGTAATAACCGCTCCAATACCGTCAGCTGCGGCAACCGTCATAACTCTACTATCAGTATCCCCGTCAATATGGGCGAGAATACCAATCGTATTAATTGAAAAGTCCTTATCTATTGAAAACTTGTCCGTCTTATTGGCAAGAACCGCCTTGACAGTAAATGTGTTATCTAGTGTTGCTTTCGAATTGATGGGGTAGGTCAACGGATTGGAGAATAGGTCCGTCGTAACTTTGGTCAAATCGGCATTATTTTCAGGTAATGCCTCTGAAACTAGAAAGCTGTCAAAAATAATTGCCTTATCGTCCTTATGGGCCTGAGCAATCATTTCATTCCCTACGTCCGTCATACTAGATTTATAGTTCACACTCTCACTCCTTTCCTAATTGCCGATGATAGCAAGCTCTTCATTAACCTGGGTACAGGTTGAAATATAGGATGTTACGTGAATACTCGTCACTAAGGAAACCTGCGATAGTGTTACTCCTAGAACCAATGAATTTTGCAGTTCCTTCATGAATAACTGAATCAGCTCAGGATGTCCCACATCATCCAGCGGCAAATCCTTCACTGATACGTGAAACGGCTCCCCTGTCGTGGTTCCGTCATCGTTTATTTGATAGTCATTTTTAACCTGGAACTCGTGAGGGTCAACATCGAACGCCTGCGAGATAATTCTAATCAATTCGTTTGCAGTCCCTTGGCTGGTTCGATTAATTGATCGAAGTTTCAACAGGAATCGGTAAACTTCATCCGATTTTCCCATCCGGGGAAGCTCCCAATCATCCCCATAATCGTCAAGTTGGCCACCAACCATATTGTCTAAGGCTGTAGCTTTCTTAATAGTTTCTGAATCTTCAATATCGTCGTACAAGAATCTATCAAAGACACGCATCATTCGTTCCGTCGGGCTACCTTTTATCGTGTTGATTCGATTGGTCGGAACGGCCAAAACTTCATCCTCATGGTAGAGTTCAAATTCTGACTTACCCATTAATCGTCACCTCAATCGCATCATCACTAGTATCACCAATTGCAAAATTATCCAGCTGAATGTCACTTCGCTTCAGACTATCCTCGGAAGTTCCCCACTCCAAGTCCGTCACGTTACTAACCGCCTCCACATCATAGATAACGCCAAATAACTGAGTGTACTTGAGCTTATCGCCCATATTGAATTCGTCCATCCATGCTTGAATGCTGTCCCGAACATCTTGGATGACTTCATCAGTAGTCATCTCACCAATATCACCAAGGTCAACACTGAGTTTCATATAAATTTGTTGAGTTGATCCCACAGAAAAAGCGACGTGATTAACGTCGCCATTATCTAGTGGAATATTATATTTTTGATCTCCGGTCAACGTAATTCCTAGCGCAATATTATCAGATATGGTCTGGGCAACTGCCTGTTCATCCCCGCCAAGAACATAAAGGTGCGTCGTATAGGCTGGGTCCCCGGGAACTGAAGGCGGATTTGCATTTACAATATGGCGAACGCTTCGAACCCCAATAACCTCAAACAGGGCCGTCGTTATACCATTAGGCGTTGGCGATTTAATAGCATTTTGCGTCATGAGAACACGCCGCCGCAAGCTATAATCGGTTTCCATATCGGCCCCACCACCAGCCGCCGCTGGGTTCGTTACGTCTGTAATTTCCTCAACGTACGTTACCTGGTCAGTAATCGTATTGGCATCACAGTTATATTCTTCACCGGTTTCCTCAGCATCGACCTTAACTGTTGCCGTCCCATCTAGTCCAATCGTGACTTCTTCCTCGGTCAGATAATAGCGGTCCTGGTTATTGCTAAACATCGTTTCCGCGTCAACAACGTATCCTGCCACGCCTTTAATTAGTAGCTTTGTGGTCGCGTAAGCTGAGGCATTCCGTGAAATCCCCACGTTACTGGCTAGGCGATCTAGTTGCACACCTTCAGCTAACAGCACGAAGCGAGAATCGTATAGGTCTTGCTTAGTCAGATCCGATTCAGCCAACTGCCGGGCCAGTGACTCAGCAAACGTCTCAACGTAGGACCCCGTAGACATATCAACATTTGGCCCCAGGTTTTCATCTTTCTGTAGTTCTGTCTGAATTGCCAATAACCATTCTTCATAAGTTTTTGGCTCAAATCCAGTTAGTGTCATTGGCACTAGGTATTACCTCCTTCCCTAGATCCCGATATTGGCATCAAATGTCATATTGGGGTCATTATTTTCAGCGATTAAATCATCATCGGCTAATTGCAAGACTGTTTTAACGTAGGCCCGACGTTCTTTATAATCCGTTGTTACAGTTACGCTTACCACCTTAGCAATACGGTCATCTAATTCTAAAGCCTCGGCGATTTTATCTGCGGCTAAATCTGCGTTGTCGTTTTCGCCAAAGAAATCTAACCACTCAACGCCAAACTCGACGTCGTTTACCGCCCATCCAACCTGGGATAGCAGCCGCATTTGAAGTGATTGTCGCAACTCATCAACGCCGCTCACCATCGCAGTACCGTTAGTTGGGTCCGGATTCCCATTCTCGTCTAATTCAACATCAATGCTCACTTAATCACCCCCACCACAATACTAGAATCAATGCTATTAGCTCGATATGGATCTGCATGGTAGTCCTTTCCCTTTTTAAAGTTGGGAGTACCATCAGTAATAACGAGAACAAGAACCTCATCATCAACCTCCAGGGGGCGTGCCTTCCCGCCCACAATAAACTTGCTAAAATCCAGTTGCTTAACATTACGAACGGCCGTTTGCTTTTTTCCATCTTCTGTTAGTGACCGGGGCTGGACCGTCAATGGAGATGTACTAATCACGTTGGCCCAGTACACACCCTTCAACCCACTAATCCCCAATGCCACTCGCTGATCAATGAGATTTAAAAGTTGGTTCTCACCGCCTTTCATCTAACCACCTCATTTCTTTTTGTTCGCCTTGGCTTGCCGACTAGCCCGTTTAGACTTAACCGATTTGCGCTGTTTAGCGTCCTTGGCTTTCTCATTTTTTTCCTTGAGTTTGGCCTTCGCCTTATCCTTACTTGCGGAAGCCTTAGCCTTTTTCAGTTTGGCATCATTGGCTTTCTTGTACGCTGCCAGTGGAACAAACTGAAAAGTAACCGTGCTAGAGGATGACGTATATTCACGTTGGCCTCCTAAAACAACACATTTACCAAGATTTTTGATGCCATCATCTACATATACCAACGCTCCAACATAAATCTCTTTACGCATTAGTGATTGAGCCTCATACTTCTGACCATTGTAAGAGCCATCATCGCTAGGCGTAGGGTGCGTCAGTAAACCCGTCTCTGGTGTTAGGTGGAGCTTAGCCTTCTGACCCGTCGTGATTTCACGGATGTAAAGCTTACCGTTGTAGATATAGACCGTTGTACTAGCGATATCGGCCAGCTTCTTTATGGCATTGATTGGCTTGCCGCTCACCGTGTAATCGTTAGCAAATTTATGGTTATAAACCAGCTTTACTGGTCCAAGCGGTATCTTAGCCTTCTTAGCAATCGTTCGAATAGCTGTAGAAACGTACGTCCCCTTTTTAAAGGACAGATTTGCATACTTAATCTGCTTGGCATACTTGGCCTTTGATTTTTGTTGCTTACTCGTTTGTGTATACTTTTTTCGTGTTCGAGCAGCATAGGCCTTTCGCTGACCAGCAATTTTCTTACGTTGGATACCTCGGTCATGCGCCGTTGCATTAGGATTGCTACGTAACCAAGCGTTTAGTTCCTTAGTTTTTTTCTGGTTGTATTGCCGGATTCGGTCAGTGGCACTCTTACCGCTGGCCTTTTTTCGCGTATTCTTCGTTTGTTTGACGCGAACCTTAGTTACCTTACGAACCTTAAGTACATCCCCACTAACTTCTGGAAAATGGTTAAAGTTAACTTGCACCGTTCGGTCCACACCATCCTGTGCCATCGGTGTCGAAGACTTGATGGTTCCCTTAGTAATCTGACCGCCATTTTTTGCCGTTGCATCAGCATTATAGAAGCCTACGGTGGCGGTTACCGTCCGCCCCTCCAGAAAGATACCGAATTGGTCTGAAGTTAAGTTATACATGGTCAACTGATTCATATCGGGGTTAATTCCCGTTGAAAATGGCGATGTGAGCTCAATGGCACTATTGTGTGGCGCTTTATCCCAGGATAAGAACTCCTTACGATGCTTTTTAGGCCAAGTCACATAGATGCGTAAGTAACGGTGAACCAAATCCATCACTCACCGCCCCCTTCATTTTGAATAAGGCTTAGGTCATCTAGCTCGTCTAAATCATCGTCAGTTTCAGGCTCATCTGTTTCGTCAGCATCAAAATCAATGTTGGCCTCATCCCCATCCGGGTTGAAGATTCCTTCGTCTGTATTGCCTGGGTCCATTTCACCACTAAAGGTTTCATCCTCAGTAATCCAGATATCTCGATTAACATTAGCAAAATTAACAACAGTGGACTTACCCGTTTCGTCAATCATTACTAAATCTTCTCGCGGTAAGTTCTCATCGTTAACTCCCGCAAATAAGCGCTCACCGGCAACTAATTTTTCGCTAGTAATCAGGTCATCACCATTTTCATCTCTCAGAGTGATATATAGCCGGTCATTGACATGGTTGTACCAAATTTCAGCCTCATAATCGATGCCACTAAGCGTTACATTAAAGGTCTCGGGTAGCTGATATTTATTAAAATTAAATGTATTTCGATACATGCTATCACCTACTTAACCCGAATTTTTTTACCAATCGGTAATGCCTTATCTGGAAAACCGTTCCAGCTACGCAACTTAGCGATGGAGGTTCCAAAACTTACGTGGTATCCCCAATAAGTGTCGCCTTTCTTGATTGTCAAATACTTACCTGCCTTGGGTTTACTATTACTTCGCGTCCCCTTGGTAGCTGACTTTTTCCCCGTATTAGTTCCAGTAGCTGTCGTGGTCTTCTTACTAGACTTCTTACTAATCTCACTTTTGGCCCACTTCACATCTTCAAGCGCTACGGATACGGGAACCGCATTGTCTCGTGGGGCATCAAAGTTGGCCGCTACAGACGTCAAAACTGAATGATTACTGCTCCGTTGTCCGTGGTGCAGTTCCATTTCCGTCCCATTAGTTGACCATCGCTTTAGGCTATCAAATTGCTCTTTCAGCCCTTTAATCTTGGAAATGAGCGAACCCCCAAGCTTCCCATCAATTTGATGCTGCACGGGGGATGTTTGCGTATAGTGATTAACGTATTGGCCTGGTGCAATCGAATTAGTCGTGAGATCAGTCGTAACCGTCTCGCTTTCTGAAGTGTTATCAATATAGACGTAGCTGCTAAGACTTCGGGGATACTTGGGGATAACGAATGGACGCCCCGCCTTCCAATACCCAGGCTTATCCTTCTGCATTTTGGCAATAATTTTCTTCTTTGTATTAAGCGCATCTTTTCGCCGTTCCGCGGCCTGGCTCTTCTTAAATGCCGCCAGATTACTCTTCGCCTTGTTATAGGTGCCCTTGGTCTTAGTAACCTTCCCCTTCGCCTTTTTAGTTGATTGCGTTGCGGATTTAATCTTCTTATCAAGCGTATTTTTTTCAGAGGTAGTTTTGGCCTTAGCGCGTTGGGTCTTTAATTCCCCGAGCTTCTTATTATTTGCATCATAAGTTGTCTTAGCCTTGTTGTACCCCGTCTTGGCCTTAGTTACCTGCGTTTCGTATGATTTCAACGTCTTCTTGGTTGCCACAGGACTACCTCCTTTTGAATTTTTATATGTAAAAGGCCTCCCATCACTGAGAGGCCTCGTCTTCTATTCTGCTGACATGAGTTTGGCAGCTAAGTTATTCAGCTTAGATTCAAAGTCTCGCTGACTCTGTACCTCTTGCTTAGCAATCGTCTTGCTTACAGCGTCCGGATCACTAACACCTTGAATCACATACTTAGGACTGTACGTGATTTGCGGCCGAATTACCGCCCCACCCTTGGTTGGATGAGCGGTCGTTATATTCTGCTTTGAGAACTTAGTCTGCGAGGCTTTCATCTTAGCAAACTCGTGTTGCATTTTGGCAAATGCCTTAAACTGGCCAAACATTCCATTAGGCTCCTTGGTTGCCCGGTCACTCATGGCTTCTAGTAGGAGCTTATCCGCCGTCGGCCGTGAGGTGTTAATGGCAACCTCGTTTTCGCCCTTAGCTTCGCCAAAAACATTAACCTTGCCATTCTGGGCCCAACCACCATTGGCATGATTCTTAATGGCATTGTACGCAGAAACAGCGTTGTCAGTCCGTGCTTTACCAGTTGAGTCTTCAGCACCACCGGATTCCCAGCCGGCAAAGAATCTCCTTGCAGCGGCCGTAGGACTAGACATCCGTAAAACAGCTTTAAAGGCGGCTGCCTCACCAGGTTCATGTAAAGCATAATCCAGTTGGCCCTTGGCTGAGTTCCAAGCATAATGATGCTTCTTCAACCAATTTCTAAGCCCAGTCTCACGGGTTAAGGTCCACTGTCCGAGACCGGTACCATGGTCGCTTGAATTAATGGCTGATGGACTTAGGCGCGATTCCTGCATCCAGTTACCAAGAATTCCAGCAATCCCCCCGTTTTTGGCGGCTGGGTAAGCCTTCTTCAGTGCAGCAGCTAAGTCCCGAGCACGACTGCCCATACTACCGGATAAACTCAAGCTGCCAAGACTTCCGAGTTCGTCATCCCCCAAGTGTTTAGTTACCCACTTAAGACGACCACCGAGCTCAGACTTGACTAGCTTGGACAGTGCTGAATTCTTCGTCTTAGGCTTTGGCTTGGCAAGACCGGAACTCTTACCATGCATCTTGGTAATATCGTACCAGCCACGATGACTGCTACCACCATGATTCCAAACAGAACCTTTGGAAACCCCAATATGAACATGTGGCGGCGTGCCAACGTTGTTATGGCCTAAAGTTGCAACTTCTTGACCGGTTTTAACAGTATCGCCAACACTTACTTCGGCATTTTTAGCCATACCATATTCCTGATAGATTTCCTGATATCCATCATCAGACTTTACAACAATTGAATGTCCAACGGCACCCCACCCTGATGAAGGCGGATATCCAACGCGAATAACAGTTCCACCGTGAATTGCCCGAATTGCAGATCCAACTGCACCCGAAAAATCAACACCATCATGAATTCCAATTTTACGGCCAGAATTAAACCCATCGCTTTCCTTTAACCCAGGATTGTGGGCCCAATTACCGCCTGCGGCTGAACCGCCCGACATGGCACCTTTAAGCTGTGACCAGGCTTCAGCGTTCCAAGGAACACCAACATGGTTAGTAGCACCTTTGGACGTCGCCAGTAAGCTTTTACCAAGGAAAGTACTCTTCCCATCCTTTAAGTTACTGGTAAAGTCACGATTCCAGGCCTTCTTAGGGTCCTTGTCGCTATTTTTGATCAATCGTTTAAGTCCACCGGTACCTTTTGCAAAATGGGGTAACGCACCTACGTCTTGTAATTGCGCCGTCTCAGTCCCATTCAGGACTTCATCCCCGGGGCCAAGGGGCAGAACTACATCATTCCCCTTAGGCAGATAAGCGCGTCCATTCGGCTTAACAATGGCTTCCTGCCGTGGTCCGACTTTAGCATCGTTCACAACGGCCATCGTGTGCTTACCGATGGGGCCTTTACTGCCTTGGGCATAGTGAATGAGTGGCAAGACGCTACCACCGCCACCAAACTTATTCAGTACCGTGTTTATCCCACTAATACCACCATTCAATTGCTTGATAGTGGTCGCCATTTCCTTGTGAGCGTAACCCGGTAGCTTACCGAAAATCTTGTCAAAGTCTGATACCATGGCCTGCGTAACGGAATTCATTCCTTTATGCAGCTGGTTCATTTGAGCCATTGAACCCTTTTGCATGGTATCAAAATCACTGACGGTATTTTTCCGGATGGCGTCCGTCCGCTTATTGGTATCTTTCTGAATCCCGCTGAATTCCTTCAGGGTTTTCTTACTAATCAGCTTGGTACTCTTGGTGGAGTCTTTCTGCATGGTCGTCCAAGACTTTTTGGACCCCTTCTGTAGCTTAGTCAGGGATTTTAATGAAGTCTTAGATGAAGTACCGTAAGCATCAAAACTAAGGGCTGTGGCCCCTTTACGTTTACCCTTGGTCAGCTTAGCCGTCCCACTGGCGTAGCCTGGGAGAACCATCCCCCTGCCCAAACCACCAGCTGCTACATTAGCAGAGTCTCGGGCATTTAGGATTCGTTCGCCTGACTTAACGTGGGCCAACGTTGGTCCGTTTTGACCTAGCCAACGCATATAGCCTTTGCGGGGATGATAAGCCATTTCCGGCCCAGCCTCACCAACTAAGGCCATGTGACTCGTGGACATCAATCCGCCTGCAGCATGCCCCTTAGTCTTAGGTGAGCTCTTACCGGATGGCTTACCACTCCCACCGCCAAACCAGCCTTCAACCGTCTTGATTGGGTGTTTAGCAAAACTTGCAACCTTTTTTCCGAAGTCGACGATTCCATCCCAAACCGTCTTCATAATGTCCTTGAAGACATTACCAATCGTACCGAAGATTCCGGAGAAAATTTGCTTAGCATCTTGCCAAGCATTCTTCCATCGACCATGGATAAGATCAGACACTAGGGCAAAAGCACCCGAAATAGTCTTAATCAGGCCCTCAATGACGTCGGCTACAACCTTAATGGCCGTTTTAACAACCGCGCCAAACACCTTAAAGGCCGTCCCAGCCACTTTCATTGTTGGTACCAAGATGGTCTTAAAGAGTTTCAGAGTATCCTTGATGGCTGCACTCCCGTTTTTACCTGAGAGTGGTTTCACCACGTAACGACTCCAAGCCTTAGAGATCCCTTTAGTAGCGGACCCCCATACCTTAGAAATCGATTTGATTGTCGACTTAAACGGACTAAGCAGACCACCAAAGGTCTTCTTAACATCGTTCACGGCTGAACCAATCGACTTCTTCAGCTTCTTAGGAAGTGTCTTCTGGATAGTTGCGCCAATTTTGGTCCCCAGGGATTGACCAATTACTGCACCGGCCATCCCCCCGAGGGGACCAAACATGGATCCGATTGCACCACCAGCAAGCATCCCACCAGCCGAGCCAACCTTTTTTCCGGCATTCTTTTTGTTCATGCCGATTAAGTTGGTTCCGGCCGCAGCAACATCCAGGACAGGCAGCTTTGTTAGCGCTGAATCCGCTAACTTAAGTCCGCCTTTTGCAAGGCTACCCATCTTTGTTGCTCCGGGGATGCGCGCAAGTGTTCCTATACCCCGTGAGGCTAACGACTTAGTCCCTTTTTTGGCAAAATTAAAACCGCCTCTAGTCTTAGATGCGGTGGACACTGCCATGGATTTTATTCCAGCGTTGGTTCTTGACGCTAACCGGCCAACTCTGGTATTGCCAATCACGGCTGCAACCTTTGAACCACCCTTACGCATCCCGGACCAATTCCATCCGTTCATTGCCAAACTACCGGGGGTCTTAACTCGATTGCTAAAGTGACTGGTCCCAACTCGACGATTTTCGTTCCCACGGGCTGCCTTTTTACCACCTACACCTAGAAGATCTGTCACCGTGCTGAGGATTCCGCCACCCTTGCCACCGCTTTTTTCAGCCAGACTAGTCATAGCGGTAAGTGCTGCATGCATTTTCATCAAAGAACCTGCAGCTAGAGCCAATGGCCCAACTACAGCCGCTATTCCAATACCTAGACTAATTAATTTCTTAGTCGGTTCTGGTAAGGCCTGAAATTCTTCCAGCATGTTAGCTAAGGCCTTAGTAATCTTAGTTAACGATGGCATCCATGCGTTAGCAATGTTAACGCCCGAGTTCATCAGTCCTTGCTTGAGACGGTTCCATTGGTTTTGAAGCGTGTCTAAGTTCTTCTCAGAGAGCTCGGCCACGTACCCTTTACCATGGTTCATGTTCTGGGACTGCTGAACCTTTTTGTCCAGCGCATCGACCTGCTTGTAACTTTGACC
>DXGJ01000027.1 GCA_019113985.1 Candidatus Levilactobacillus faecigallinarum | reverse complement strand
TGCCAGTTTCGGCGGTCTTTCGCTCCAACGTTACAATTCGTTAGAATGTACGCGTAGCGGAGCCGACTTTGGCCCCGTGGTGTCGTTGGTCTTAGCCGAGGGGGCTTTTCGGCTTAGACCAAGGCCGAGCTCTGGAGACAGTGGGTTGCTGGCTTCAGAGTCGTGCCCACTACGGGGACAATGCTCGGCGAAGTGGAGCGGGCAACAGCGACCAGTATGACAATTTACAGTAACGGGTCTATGTCCTATGGCCTTCTCAACTTAGACCAAGGCCGAGCTCTGGAGACAGTGGATTACTGGCTTCGGAGTCGTGCCCACTACGGGGACAATGCTCGGCGGAGCGGGCAACAGCGACCAAAGCTGCCATAATATCTAGCAAACGTAACGCGTAACGGAAAAATAAAAGGGAGGCAATCGGTCATGATTACCGAGAAAGCTAGCGGCGCCGTTGTGTATCAATTGCATGACGGACAACCGCATTATTTATTGTTAAAGAGTGCCACCAGTAACTTCTGGGGATTTCCCAAGGGTCACGTGGAAGGCAACGAAACCGATATCGAAACCGCCGTACGGGAGATTCGCGAGGAGACCAGCCTGGACGTGACCATCGACCCCGAATTCTCAACGGTCCTGGACTACGACATGAAGAACGGCCACCACAAGCACGTGGTCCTATTCACGTCGCTGGTCCCAAACGACGTCGAAATTCAGCGCCAGGTCGAAGAAATCAGTGAATACGGCTGGTTTGATTACAGCACCGCTCACGCCACGTTAAGCTTTGACAATTTGCGCGACGTGTTGACCAAGGCCAACGCTTACCTAACGGATGGTGCCGTATGACCCCCAAGGTAATCGTGATTACCGGTGCGACCGGTACCGGCAAAACCACCGTTCAGAACTACCTGGCTAGTCACTACCCCGTTACGCGCATCGTGACCCATACCACCCGACCACCACGGGACGGCGAGATCAACGGGCAGGACTATTACTTCGAGACGGACGACTCCTTCAAGCAGAATCATTACCTGGAGTCGGTGGTCTATTCGGGTTATCATTACGGGTCGTCACGTGAGGGGATTGCGGACGGCTTCAAACGCGCACCGTTTCCCGCCATCGTCTTAGACACCAAGGGCGCCATCACCTACGCTCAGAAGCTGGGTGACCAGGTCGTAGTCCTCTTCCTGACGGTCAGCGACCCAACTGAGTTGATGACTCGGGTAACGGAACGCGGTGACAGCAGTGTCATGCTGAAGCAGCGGTTCGCCAGCCCCGAGTACCGCCGCGACCTGACAATGCCCTTAGCGTTACAGGGCCGGGCGCTGCAGTTAAACAACGACCATTGGGACCAAACTCAGATTAAACTTGATGAGCTTATGACGCGGCTGCAGGCGGATTAACCCGTCTGGCGTTGCGTTTTAAGGGAAGTATGCTAAACTAACAGAGAATTTGACCCATTTTTTTGCTAAAGGAGGCCGTTATTTATGGCAGAATCTTTGACCACCGCGGTGGCGATTCTACGGAAGAACAAGTTGAAGTTAACGAAACAACGGCATGCGTTGCTGTCCTTTTTGTTGACCAATCAAACGCATTACACGGACATCGTGGCCGTAGACGCTTATATGCGGACTGAATTTCCAGGGATGAGCCATAACACGGTTTATCGGAACCTCAAGGAATTTGAAGAGGTCGGCATCGTTGAACAGAATACCGAGCAGGAACGAACCCGGGTCAAGTACCAGTGTGATTTTCATCATCAACACCATCATCACTTTATCTGTCAGAATTGTGGCAAGGTGACCGAGTTGAAGATGTGCCCGATGGACTTCTTTGCCGACCAGCTTCCCGGTTACGATATCACTGGCCATAGCTTTGAATTGTACGGCCTGTGCGCCGATTGTAAGGCCGCCGGCGTAACTGACGCATCTTTAGTAAATAATTAAGCAATTTTTGAGCGGTTTTTTAATTGAGCCGTGCGATAATAACCTTAAATGTGATTAAACAAGGAGGAATGAAGCATGGCGTACCGGACACCACCAATCATCACGCCATTTGCAATCCTTTCGATGGCTTTGGCGTTAGGGGCCACCAACGTGGTGACCAATACGGTGACCGACAGTCATGAAGGGGCCCCCAAGACCTCTTCAGTTGTCTCTACGACGTCCAGCAGCTTCTCGGATAGTTCCAAGAAGGCTAGTGACGATAGTAAGAAGAAGGATTCTGATTCATCGAAGGATAGCAGCGATAGTAGCAAGGACAGTTCTTCGGATGAAGAGAGCTCCTCGACGGATACGCAAAGTTCATCGGCGGATAACACGTCGGAATCCAAGAAGTCGTCCACCACGACCAATGATACGACGGACACCACCGGCACGGGGACCACGTCGAGTTCCAAAAAGTCGTCCACGACGACCGGTACTGGGACCACCAGTAGCAGTACCACGACCACGGACGATACCACTGGCACGACCGACGATACTACCGATGATGGCACCACGGATACCACCACCAACCACACGGCAGCGACTCAGCAGGGCACCACGACCCAGCAGAGTACAACGACCGGTGGGAATTAAGCGGGAAAGGGGGATGAATCATGTTAAGCTTCCTTGATATGGTCAACCATTATCTGGGCTACTTTAATATCAGTGTTAAAATTAAGAACCGAATCTATACGGTCCTGGGAACCTTAGGGGACTTTTACCTGTTTTACATCGCGATTCGTTATCTGCAGAACGGTCATCCGTTCTGGGGACTCCTAATCCTGGTGGTTGCGCTCCTCCTGCTGTATTTCGTTTTCTTAAACATCGTTTATTACTTCACCAATCGCAAGGCACCCTTTGACATCTCACCAAAGATCGAGAAGTGGTTGCACATGAAGCCTAAGACGGAAGAGACGACCCAGAACCGACGGGACAGCTTCGGTCGGAACATCCCGGCCAACGGGTATTTTGACGAGAAGAAGATTTTACCCGGCAAGCTGAGCAGCACGGTTCAGGAAGAACAGAACGTTCAGAACTTGGCGACGCAGCTCCAACAGAACCGCCTGTTGAACCTGGACTACTCCGGATTGGGCGACCGGGAAATTATGGAGCAGGTCCAAAAGGATGGTAAGCCGGTCTATGCGTCCGGCCCCGGCATCCTGATTCCCTACTTCGAGATGCAGACCGAGGGCAGTCACCTGGTGGTCTACGCTGGGCTGAACCAGGCCGATAAACAACGCGTCGGGACCGTCAGCACGGTGGGGCTCCAGAACGTCAGTGATGTACGCGACCAATTCAAGCTCTACCTGGCCAACGCGACGCTGGTCGGTGGGCCGTTTAAGGTCACCGGGCGAACATCGTTGATTGAACAGGACAACCCGTTTGTGGTGGCCGTTCAGTTGGCCTACAAGCATCAGGACGACGATACCACGCAACAGGCACCTACTACGGGGACCCGCGAGAAACGGTATGATACGTCGTCGCGGCGGACAACCACGTCTACGTCGGAGGATGAACCCATGACGCGGCGTTCACGGTATCACCATTAATCATGAATTGAAGCAATTGGCGACCAAGATAGTTGGTGGCTTGAACCGTTTCCCTAAATTGGTTCGACCAGAGCGTTAAAAACACGACCGCGGTCGTGTTTTTTTTCGTCCCAGATTTCGGGAACAAAAGCCCGCCCCGTAACCGATTTGCTACATGAATAGTTGAAAGCAAAGCCAACGGGAAGACGGTATGCTTTGACCAGCAATTTTTTTTGGTTTAGAATTTAATTTAGACCCTGCAAGATCCGGGTATTCGAGGAACGGTAGGTGCCACAATAACCTTAATGAAGGACCCTGCGGACCGATAGCAGGCACTCATTAACTATTTTAGTGGAGGGAAAAATATGTCAATGATCGAATTTCACAACGTGGAGAAGTATTATGGCGATTTCCACGCGTTACACAATATTAATCTAACCATCGAGGCCGGCGAAACGGTCGTGCTGATTGGACCGTCTGGTTCCGGGAAGTCCACGCTGATTCGTTCAGTGAATGGGTTGGAATCGATCCGGGAGGGCCAATTGATCGTTAACGGTCAAGACCTGGCGAACCCCAAGACCGATATCAACCGGATTCGCAAGAACGTCGGCATGGTGTTCCAACACTTTAACTTGTACGCCAACAAGACGATTCTGGAAAACATCATGTTGTCGCCCCGCATCGTGTTGCACCGGGACGAAGAGGAAAACAAGAAGATTGCCATGGAGATGCTCGACCGGGTTGGGTTAGCGGATCAAGCGCCCAAGATGCCGGCTCAGCTTTCTGGGGGCCAACAGCAACGAATCGCCATTGCGCGGTCGTTAGCGATGAAGCCCAAGTGTCTCTTGTTTGACGAACCCACCAGTGCCCTGGACCCTGAAATGGTCGACGATGTGTTGAACATCATGAAGACCATTGCGCAGGACTCCAGTATGACGTCGCTGGTCGTGACCCACGAAATGGGCTTCGCCCGTGAAGTGGCCAACCGGGTTATTTTCATGGCCGATGGTCGGATTCTAGAGGACGATTCTAAGGACAAATTCTTTAACGGGGAACCAACCAACGACCGGGCGCGTCAATTCCTCAGCAAGATTCTGCACTAAATCAGGGGGATGCCAAATATGAAAAAATTCATGCGCAGCCTGGGCCTGATTATGGCGCTGCTGACCCTTACCGTGGTCGTCAGTGCGTGCGGGTCCAAGCCACTATCACAACGTAACGTCTTGAAGACGGACCAACAAGCCAAGACGATTACTTGGGGGGTCAAGGCCGATACGCGGTTGTTCGGTCTGCTCGATACCAAGGATGGTAAGATCAAGGGGTTTGAAATCGACTTAGCCAAGGCCATCACCAAGCAGATGCTGGGGAAGGACGCCAAGGCGAAGTTCATTCAAGTCACCAGCTCCACGCGGATGCCGATGTTAAAGAACGGGAACATCGATGCCATCATCGCGACCATGACCAACACGCCGGAACGGCGTAAGCAGGTCGCCTTCACCAATACTTATTTCTTAGCTGGTCAATCCCTGTTAGTCAAGCAGGGCAGTAGCATCAAAAACGTCAAGGACTTGAATAGCCAAAAGGCGACGGTCCTTGGGGTGGTTGGGTCAGACTCCGTTGAAAACGTCGCCAAGGTCGCACCTAAGGCCAAGGTCTTACAACTGACCGACTACGCGCAAGCCATGACCGCCCTGAAGTCGGGGCAAGGTCAAGCGCTGACCACCGATAACGGGATTCTTTACGGGATGTCCGTTCAGAACCCAGAGTACGTGGTTACCGGGGGCTCGTTCGTCTCCGAACCTTACGGGATTGCCGTGGACAAAGTCCAAACACCATTCCGCAAGGCGGTTAACCAATCGTTGGCCGAATTACGGGCTAACGGTCAATACCAGAAGATCCTGCACAAGTGGTTCCACAACGTGAAGGGCTTTGATTACGAGGAGGCGGCAAAAGAATGATTCATATCTTTGCGAATTACGGCGGGACGCTCCTGTATGGTCTGGGTCAGACACTACTGTGTAGCCTGATTGCGCTGGTTTTCAGTCTGATTATCGGGACCTTCTTCGCGTTATTGGAAGAGTCGCCGAATAAGTTTGCCCGCGGCGTGGCCCGGGTCTATATTGAAATTTTCCGGAACATTCCCTACTGGTCATCACCATGTTCTTTTACGTGGTCATTCCCCTGTACGTGGTTAAGGTCAATGGGTTTACGGCCGGGACGATTGGGTTAACGCTGTACACCTCGGCCTTTATCGCCGAAACGGTCCGGGCGGGGATTCAATCCGTTGATTCCGGTCAGATGGAAGGGGCCCGGTCGAACGGGCTGTCCTTCTGGCAGGCCATGCGGTACATCGTGTTGCCCCAAGCCTTCCGGTACGTGATACCACCACTGGGTAACCAATTCGTCAACTTGGTCAAGAACTCCTCCACGTTAGCCTTCGTTGGGGGCTTTGACCTGATGTATCAAGGCAACGCGATTGCTTCCAGCTCACTGGAAACCATGGCGGCGTACTCCGCAGTTGGGGTGCTGTACCTGATCATCACCATGCCGATTAGTTACTACATGCGCTACCTTGAAAAACGGTTAGCCTAGGGGAGGGATTACGATGCTAAATAATTTTATTGCTGCATACTCCCCAGATAACCTGCGGTACCTGTTTGGTGGGTTGGGGATTACGATTCTAGTTTCAGTTTGTTCAATTATCGGCAGTTTTATCATCGGGGCCATCCTGGGGGTCATCCGGTACGTAAAGATTAAGTACCTGTCACCCATCGTGGGGCTGGTTATTGATATCATTCGGAACCTGCCATTAATTCTGATTTTGTTCTTCATTTACTTTGGTTTACCAAACCTCGGGGTCAAGCCCGAGGTCATTCCAGCCGCCATCTTGGCCATGACGATTTTCGAATCCGCCATGCTGGCCGAAATCGTGCGGTCCGGGATTCAGGCGGTCGACCCTGGTCAGATGGAAGGGGCCCGCGCAAACGGGTTGACCTACTGGCAAGGGCTGTGGCACATTGTGTTACCACAAGCCATCGTGAAGATGATTCCGGCCATCGTTAGCCAATTTATTTCCCTGGTTAAGGATACGTCTCTGGCGACCATTATTCTGTTGCCAGAAATGCTCTACCGGTCTCAGATTATTTATGGGCAAAATACCAACTACATCATTCCGATGTTCGTGGCAATTGCGCTGTTGTACTTCATCGTCTGCTACGCCTTATCCGTTCTAGCACGTTACCTCGAACGGCGCCAGGCGTAATCCAGATTTGACGAAAAGCGGTCTCTTCCTGCGGGAAGGGGCCGTTTTTGCGCGGGGGGCAACGATTATCTCGACACACAAAAGCAGCCGCTCACGCAAAGGTGAACGGCTGTTTTTGATGACAATACGAATGACTATTCTTCAGGGGCTGGCGTGGTGACCACGTACTGCTTGAAGCGGTTGAAATCGGCATCGGGGAGTTCGACCCGGAGTGCCGTCCCGTTGGCCTCGTAGTCCGTTGAAAGGACGTTATTGTGGTCGTTCATGTAAGCCACAACATCACCGGCATCGAACGGAATCAGGAAGTTGGCCGTCACGTAGTTGTGGAAGACCTTTTCCTTCATGGTTTGCACCAGCATATCAATTGAGGCGTCGTCGTTAGCGGAGATGATCAGTTGGTCACCCGCCCGGCTGGGGTAGGTTGCTGACGTCAGGTCAGCCTTGTTGAAGACCGTAATCATCGGCACATCCGTCACGCCAATTTCTTGTAAGGTTTCTTCCGTGGTCGCCATCATGGCATCGCGGTTGACGTCGGCGTAGTCGACCACCTGGATTAATAGGTCGGCATTGGCTGCTTCGGACAGCGTGGAACGAAAGGCCTTGACCAGGTTGGTCGGTAGTTGGCTGACGAACCCGACCGTGTCACTCAAGAGTAGTTTCTTTTGGTCGGGGAAGATTAACTGGCGCACGCTGGTGTCCAGGGTGGCAAACAGCATGTTCTTAACGAAGACCTGCTTGTCCTCGTTCTTACCGAAGCGCTTGACCAGTGCGTTCATCAGGGTCGATTTACCAGCGTTGGTGTACCCGACCAGGGCAACGGAAGGCAGTTCGTTTCGTTCCCGTTGTGCCCGTTGGGTATCGGCCGCTTGTTTGATTTCTTTCAACTCGTGGTTCACGTGGTTGATCGAGCGCTCGATGGTCCGCCGACTCATTTCGGTCTGGGATTCACCGGCACCACGGTTGGCTAGGCCGCCACCGCCACCTTGTTGGTCCAGCCGTTGGGAAGCGCTGGTGTGCAAACGGGGCAGTTGGTACTGGAGCATCGCGAGTTGGACTTGGAGCTTGGCTTCCCGTGATTGGGCCCGGTTGGCGAAGATTTCCAGAATCAGTCCGGTCCGGTCGATGATCCGCGCTTTGGTACCCGCCTCGAGGTTCCGAATCTGACTAGGCGTCAGTTCATCGTTGACCACGACGGTATCAACGCCGTCATCGGCTACGATGGTTGCCAGTTCTTCTACCTTCCCGGTTCCGAAGTAGGTCCCGGGGTTGGGTTTCGGCAAGGCCTGTTGAACTTGCTCGACCACGGTCATGTTGTTGGCCTCAACTAAGGCCTTTAATTCTTCCATCGCATAGTCGAAGGTTGCTTGACCACCGTTTAAACCGATGGTAATGACTGGTGTTTTAGGCGTTTCGTCCAATAAAATCACCCTCCTCATTGGGTTTATGGAGCAAGTATACCATTTTTAGGGCCTTGACGGTTACGGGAGCGGCTGGGCGGTGACCATCCACCATCTAAGCACGCTGAAGGCCATGCCCCAATGTCGATTTTTGTTTGAAGAAGTTGGCATGTTGAAGCCTGTATGGCAAAAAAATGATAAAATTTTCTGCCGGATTTTCGTTACAAAACTAGGCCTACACCAGCTAGCAGTGAGAAGAAATAAGCTTGTTTTCAGAAAATAAATAAACGAGTTTATTCTGAGAACGCTAATGAATTAAGCTTTAAAGGATTTTTTAAATACCTGCGAATAGTTATCGTTGCAAATTCTTTGCGAGTTGACTAATTGTATAAAAATCATGAAAATTCCAGCAAATGCAGCAAATAAATGGCAAAAATATTAAAAATGCCTATTGATTCTAATCTATCTTTAACCTATGATGGCTTGTGCACACAAATTGTTTCACATATTTACATACGAGGGGTTGGATTAGATGAAAGTATCTTCAGTTTTTAAGCTGGGGACGGTTGCCACATTCTCCGCGATTTTATTAGCGGCCTGTGGAAGCTCTTCCAGTAGTACCAGTCAAGCCAAGGATCAGACGTTGAATTGGATGGAGGCTTCGGCCTTACCAACCATGGACCCGTCGAAGGCCACCGATGTGGTTTCTGGTGAGACCATCAACAACACCAGCCAGGGGCTCTTAAAGTTCGGTAAGGACAGCAAGACTTACCCCGGCGTGGCCAAGAGCTACACCAAGTCGAAGGACGGGAAGACTTACACCTTCAACTTACGGAAGTCTAAATGGAGTAACGGTGACCAGGTAACCGCCAAAGATTTCGTTTTTGGTTGGCAACGCACCGTCAACCCCAAGACCGGGTCACAATACGCATACCTCTATGGCGATGTGCAGAACGCCAACGCGGTCATGAAGGGGAAAAAGCCCGTCTCAGCATTGGGCATCAAGGCCGTGGGCAACTACAAGGTGGTCGTGACCTTGACGCACCCCGTCAGCTACTTCCCAACGTTGGTCGCCCAAACCAGCTTCTTCCCACAGAACAAGTCCGTGGTAACCAAGCTAGGCAAGAAATACGGGACGAATGCCAAGAACAGCGTCTACAACGGGGCCTTCAAGCTGACCTACTGGACCGGGACGTCGGATAACTGGACCTTGTCCAAGAACAAGAACTACTGGGATGCCAAAAACGTGAAGTTACAACACGTGAAGTTCAACACCGTCAAGGATCCCCAGACCGCATTGAGCCAATACCAGAGCGGCAAGCTGGACGCCACCTACCTGAGTGGTCAACAGCCGAAGAACTACAAGAGCAGTAAGAACTACTACTCTCGAAACGGGTCATCGATTGCGTACATCGAATTGAACCAACGCAAGGACACCATGTTGAAGAATAAGAAGGCGCGGCAAGCCCTGTCCATGGTGATCAACCGGGACCAGTTCGTCAACAAGGTCTTAGACGATGGCTCGAAGGTCCCAACCGGCTTTGTTACCACCGGCTTAGCAGTGCGGAATGGCAAGGACTTCGCCAAGGAAGCCGCCGTTTCGTCCGCTACAGATTACAACTTAGCCAAGGCGAAGAAATTGTGGAACCAGGCTTTAAAGGAAACTGGTCGCAAGAGTTACGCCTTGACGCTATTGGCCGACGATACGCCGGTCGGCAAGAGCACCACCGAGTACGTGCAGAGTCAGTGGTCCAAGCTGCCAAACTTCAAGGTGACGAACTCGAATCTGCCTTACAAGACGCGGTTAGCCCGTTCGGCGAGTCACGATTTTGACGCCGTGGTCACGCTCTGGGGCGCTGACTTCCCAGACCCAATCACCGACCTGTCGCTGTTCACGTCTGACGCCTCCTACAACAATGGTGGCTGGAAGTCCGCAACTTACGACAAGGACATCAAGGACGCCACCACGACCAATGCGAATAACCCAGCTAAACGGTGGCAGAACCTGGTCGACGCTCAGAAGACGCTGATGAACGACCAAGGGGTCATCCCGATTTACCAACCGGGTAAGCCACAGTTGGTTAAGTCCAACGTGAAGAACCTGGTCTACTTCCCAGTTAGTTCCAACTGGGACTTCAGCAAGACCTACATCGCCAACAAATAGATTTCTGGTTTCACAGGTTATTTAAGTAAACGAATTAATTGTGTCGGTAAAATCATGTGTGGGCACTTGAAATTTTTTACCGGCAAATACCCAAAAAAGGGGACGATCAGCGTCTGAATGGCGTTGGTGGTTCCCTTTTGCTTATCATTTTCTCATATTGTTTTGCCGGTTTGGTAACATATTTGCTTAACTGAGCTACAAAAATTAAATATTACTATTGATTTTAATTGTTTTCTAATATATGATTGGAATCATCAAATTTGAGGTTGTTTTAAGTCATTTCACATTTAGCCAAGGAGCAAGAGAGGTTGGGTATAAATGAAAATTAATTCAGCAGTAAAGTTAGGGACGGTGGCGACGTTTGCGGCAGTTTTGTTAGCTGCTTGTGGGTCCTCATCGTCAAGCAGTAGTAGCAGTGCCGCCAAGGATCAAACGTTAAACTGGATGGAGTCTTCCGCGTTACCATCCATGAACATCTCAACGGCGACCGACGTGGTTTCCGGTGAAACCCTGAACAACACCAACGAAGGGTTACTCCGAATGGGCAAGAACAGTAAGACCCATCCGGGGGTTGCCAAGAGCTATACCAAGTCGAAGGATGGGAAGACCTATACCTTCAACTTACGGAAGTCTAAATGGAGTAACGGTGATGCAGTAACCGCCAAAGATTTCGTTTATTCCTGGCAACGCACCGTGAACCCCAAGACCGCTTCACAGTACGCTTACCTGTTCGCTCAGGTTAAGAACGCCAACGCCATCATGAAGGGCAAGAAGGCCGTTTCCAGCTTAGGTATCAAGGCCGAGGGCAACTACAAGGTTGTGGTCACCCTGACCAAGGCAACGAACTACTTCCCAGCCCTGGTGGCCAACCCAACGTTCTACCCGCAAAACAAGTCGGTGGTTCAGAAGTACGGTAAGAAGTACGCCACGGACGCCGCTTCCAACGTTTATAACGGACCGTTCAAGTTAACTTACTGGACCGGGACTTCCGACAACTGGACGTTAAGTAAGAACTCGAATTACTGGAACGCCAAGAACGTCAAGTTAAAGAAAATCAACTTCAAGACGGTCAAGGATCCTCAAACCGCTCTGAGTCAGTACCAGCGGGGCAAGCTGGATGTGACCTACCTGAGTGGCCAACAACCTAAGAACTACAAGAACAGCAAGAACTACGTGGTTCGGCAGGGGGCTTCGACCTTCTACATCGAACTGAACGAGAAGAAGCAAGCCATCTTGAAGAACACCAAAGCCCGGAAGGCCTTATCATTGGCCATCAACCGGAACCAGTTCGTCAACAAGGTCTTGCAAGATGGTTCGAAGGTCGCTAACGGGTACGTTTCAACCGGATTAGCTTCCTACAAGGGCACCGACTTCGCCGAAGCTGCGAAGACCACGGATGGCTCATCCTACAACTTAGCCAAGGCCAAGAAGTTATGGAAGGAAGCTTTGAAGGAGACCGGTAAGTCGAGTGTGAGCTTAACGCTGACCGCCGACGATACGCCGGCTGGTAAGAACGCGACCGAGTTCGTTCAGAGTCAGTGGACCAAGTTACCAGGCCTGAAGATCACCAACTCGAACTTACCATTCAAGACGCGGTTGAGTCGTTCTCAGAACGGGCAATTCGATGCCGTCGTCTCTGGCTGGGGCGCTGACTTCGCCGATCCAATCTCGTTCCTGTCCCTGTTCACTTCCGGAAACTCGTACAACAACGGGAAATGGAAGTCTACGGCTTACGACAACGACATCGACAAGGCCAACAACCAAGACGCCAACAACGAATCCGCTCGTTGGAACGACCTGGTTAACGCCGAGAAGACGTTGATGAACGACCAAGGAATCATCCCAATCTATCAACAAGCCAAGCCACAGCTGGTTAAGTCGAACGTGAAGGGAATCATCTACTTCCCAACCGGCGCTAACTGGGACTTCAGTAAGGCCTACATTGCAAAATAATGTGGGAACGTCAAATCTCGTCGCTCGTTCATGAACGGCGAGATTTTTGGCGATAAGGGTGAATAATTAGGGATGAAAACGGTCCCTTTTCTGTATATGGTATACAAAATAGTGAGATTAAATACACTTAAGATGTGAAATCAGATTTTAATTTTTCCTCAAGGAACGCCGTTAAATCAAGGATTCTTAAACCGCCTTTTAAATAAATTAAACATTACCATTGATTTTAATGATTTTCTAATATACAATTGGAACCATCAAATTTGAGGTTGTTTATTTATTCCGTGCAACCTGGATAAGAGGGGTTGGATTTACGTTATGAAAATCAAATCGGCAGTCAAATTAGGGACAGTCGCATCGTTTGCAGCGGTGCTGCTGGCAGCCTGTGGATCTTCGTCGACTTCGACGAGCTCAGCTAAGGACCAAGAGCTGAACTGGATGGAGAACTCGTCATTACCATCCATGGACATTTCTAAAGCGACCGACGTCGTTTCAGGGGAAACCATGAACAACACGGGTGAGGGACTCTTACGTGCAGGTAAGGACAACAAGGTCACCCCAGGGGTTGCGAAGAGTTACACCAAGTCTAAGGATGGAAAAACCTATACCTTTAACTTGCGGAAGTCGAAATGGAGTAACGGGAAAGCCGTTACGGCCAAAGACTTCGTTTACTCTTGGCAACGGACGGTCAATCCCAAGACCGCTTCACAATACGCTTACCTCTTAGCCCCCGTTAAGAATGCAAACGCGATTATGAAGGGTAAGGAAGCCGTTTCGAACCTGGGAATCAAGGCTGAAGGCAACTACAAGGTCGTGGTTACGCTGAACAAAGCAACCAGCTACTTCCCATCATTGGTTGCCAGTCCAACCTTCTTCCCACAAAGCAAGTCGGCCGTGGACAAGTACGGTAAGAAGTACGCCACGACTGCTCAGGCTAATGTTTATAACGGACCATTCAAGCTGACTTACTGGACCGGGACTTCCGATAACTGGACCATGAGTAAGAACGCTAACTACTGGAACGCAAAGAATGTTAAACTGAAGAAAGTCAACTTCAAGACGATAAAGGATCCACAAACTGCCTTGAGTCAATACCAAAGTGGCAAGTTGGATGCAACCTACTTGAGTGGCCAACAACCAAAGAACTACAAGAACGATAAGGAATACGTTGAACGCAAGAGCGCCGGGACTTTCTACCTGGAAATCAACCAGAAGAAGGACTCGATGCTGCGGAACAAGAAGGCGCGTCAAGCCTTATCACTGGCCATCAACCGGAACCAATTCATCAACAAGGTCTTGGAAGACGGTTCAACGCCAGCGAAGGGTGTCGTGGCTTCCGGCTTAATGTCTTACAAGGGGAAGGACTTCTCCGATGTCGCCAACGTCAAGGATGCGTCGACCCAGGACTTAGCGAAGGCTAAGAAACTGTGGCAACAAGCCTTGAAAGAGACCGGTCGGAAGAACTATTCCTTCACTTTCATGGCTGACGATACGCCAGCCGGTAAGAGTGCCGCAGAATTCCTGCAGAGTCAGTGGGCGAAGTTACCAAATGTCAAAGTGACGAACCAAAACTTACCATTTAAGACGCGGCTTAGTCGTTCTCAAAATGGGCAGTTCGATATCGTTGCCACGGCCTGGGGTGCTGACTTCCCTGATGCGATCTCGTTCTTGCAACTCTTTACTTCCGACAACTCGTACAACAATGGGAAGTGGAAGTCCGCGACGTATGACAAGGATATTGCCAATGCCAACGGGAAAGATGCCAACAACGATGCTGCACGGTGGAACGACTTAGTGGACGCTCAGAAGACGTTACTGAACGACCAAGGTGTCATTCCATTCTACCAACAAGGTAAGGCCCAACTGGTTAAGTCCAACGTCAAGGGATTGATTTACTTCCCAACCGGCGCTAACTGGGACTTCAGTAAGACTTACATTGCCAAGTAACGCATAACGCGACGGTGGTTTAATCGCGTGGGTACCTGACTTTTTATAGGTTTAATCGGGGAGTAAGAATCGAATCTGATTCTTACTCTTCGATGTTATAGCAATCATTTATCATCTTGTTGTTTTCGTCTAATGTTGGTTAAGTTTGAAGACTTAACGGTAACGAATAAGTCTACTGATTGAGAGGTAAGCAAATGGCAAAGTACCTAGCAAAACGGATTTTCTACCTAATCCTGACCTTATTCATCGTGATTACCGTAACGTTCTTCCTGATGAAGCTTTTGCCAGGGACGCCGTTGACCAACCAAGCTAAGCTGTCGCAGAGTCAGATTGCGTTGATTTACAAGCAATATGGCCTGGACAAGCCGGTTTGGCAGCAATACGTGTTGTACCTAGCAGGGGCCGTTAAGGGGAACTTCGGGACATCCTTCCAATTCAGTGATCAACCTGTATCCTACTTGATTTCAAGCCGGATCGAACCATCACTGCAGATTGGGTTACAGGCCATTTTGGTCGGGGTCCTGGTGGGAATCATCATCGGGTCCTTCGGGGCCATGCGGCAAAACACTTGGGCTGACACGACCGCTACGATCGTGTCGATCTTAGGGATTTCGATTCCTTCCTTCGTTTTAGCCGTCCTGTTGCAATACTACTTAGGGTTAAAGGCCGGTTGGTTCCCAATCGCCGAATGGGGTGGCTTTAGCTACACGGTCCTCCCAACGTTGGCGTTGGCATTCACACCGCTGGCCGAGTCCGCCCGGTTCGTGCGAACCGAAATGGTCGACGTGCTGAGTTCGGATTATATCGAACTCGCCAAGGCCAAGGGGCTGAGTCGCATGGGTGTGATCTACCACCATGCGCTGCGGAACAGTCTGATCCCGTTGATTACCATTGTGGGACCACTGGCCGTCAACATCATGACCGGGTCGATGGTTGTTGAAAACATCTTCTCGATTCCCGGGATTGGTGAACAATTTGTCAAGTCCGTTCTGACCAACGACTACCCAACCATCATGGGGCTGACCATCGTCTACTCCTTCATGTTGTGTGTGGTTCTTCTGGTCACCGATATCCTTTACGGTATCGTTGATCCGCGGATTCGGATTACAGGAAAGGCTAACTAGGAGGTAAATAAATGGCAGATACAGTAAAACTCCCAGAAGATAGCTTTAAGCCGATGACGCCGTCTGATCGTGCGGCGCTTGATAGTGAAAAGATTGCCGCGCCATCCCTGACGTTTGCGCAGGATGCATGGCGGCGGTTAAAGAAAAACCGGGGTGCCTGGGTATCCCTCATTATCCTTGCGATTGTTTTCATTATGGCCTTCGGGTCCATCTTCGTGTCACCGCACAACCCCAACGCTGTGAACCCGTCGTACGCCAACTTGCCGTCTAAGATTCCGGGCATTGGCATCAACGGATTTAACGGAACGCTGGTCCAGGCGGGGCAACGAATTGATGCCTACAAGCAGGCCGGAGCGAGCTCCGGGGTCTACTACATCATGGGAACTGATTACCTTGGCCGGGACTTGTTCTCTCGGGTCCTTTATGGGACGCGAATCTCATTGATCATCGCGTTAGTCGCGACGTTCTTTGACCTGACCATCGGGGTCACCTACGGGATGTTCTCGGGGTGGAAGGGTGGTCGAATCGATACCGTGATGCAGCGGATTATCGAAATCATCCTCTCCATTCCAAACTTGGTGGTTATTGTCCTGTTGATTTTGATTCTGAAACCCGGGATGACCTCCATTATTATCGCGATTGCGCTGACCTCCTGGACCAACATGGCCCGGCTGGTCCGAGCCCAGACCATGGAGCTGAAGAGTCAGGAGTACATTTTAGCTGCCAGGACGCTGGGCGAGCGACCGCTGAAGATTGCCTTTAAGCACTTGTTACCAAACCTATCGAGTGTCATTATCATTAACACCATGTTCACCATTCCAAATGCCATCTTCTTCGAAGCGATGTTATCGTATATCGGGATTGGGATTTCTTCACCCCAGGCATCACTTGGGACGTTGTTGAACGACGGGCAAAAGAACTTCCAGTTCTTACCGTACCAGATGTGGTGGCCAGCCTTAGTTCTGTCCATCGTCATGTTAGCCTTTAACCTCTTAGGTGATGGCTTGCGGGATGCCTTTGATCCACGGACGAAAGAGTAGGTGAAGACGCGTCATGGAGAATGAAAAAAACATTTTGGAAGTTCGGAACTTGCAGGTCAACTTTAAGACCTATGCCGGGGACGTTAAGGCCATCCGAAACGTCAGTTTTGACCTACGTAAGGGTGAAACGTTAGCCATCGTTGGGGAATCCGGTTCCGGTAAGTCCGTTACCACCCGGACCATCATGGGTTTAAACGCCAGCAACGCGGATATCGCCAACGGGAGCATCATGTACAAGGGTGAGAACCTGCTGAAGAAGAGCGAAAAGGACATGGAAGCCATTCGGGGTCAAGACATCGCCGAAATCTTCCAAGACCCAATGACCTCTTTGGACCCGACCATGAAGATTGGCCGGCAGATTGCAGAACCCCTGATGATTCACAAGGGCATGAAGAAGGACAAGGCGTTGGCCCAAGCTCTGGAAATGATGAAGTTAGTCGGGATTACGGATGCTGAAAACCGGATCAACGACTACCCGCACCAATTCTCAGGAGGGATGCGGCAACGGATCGTGATTGCGATTGCGTTGGTCAACTATCCCGAAATCCTGATTGCCGACGAACCAACCACCGCGTTGGACGTGACGATTCAGGCCCAGATTCTGAACTTAATGAAGGAATTACAAGATAAGATTTCGACGTCGATCATTTTCATCACGCATGACTTGGGTGTCGTGGCCGGCATGGCCGACCGGGTCGCCGTCATGTATGCGGGGAAGATCGTGGAATACGGGACCGTTGATGAAATCTTCTACAACCCGAAGCATCCGTACACCTGGGGTCTGCTGAGCTCGATGCCCACGTTGGATACCAAGGGTGACGAGTTGCCATCGATTCCTGGGACGCCACCGGACCTGTTGGACCCACCAGTTGGGGATGCCTTTGCGGCGCGGAACCAGTACGCCCTGAAGATCGATACGCAACAGGAGCCACCGTTCTTTAAGGTCTCCGATACCCACTACGCGGCCACCTGGTTGCTCCATCCGGACGCACCTAAGGTCACGCCACCGGCACAGATTGTGGAACGGCAAAAGAAGTACGCGAAGATGCAGGCGGCCCTGAAGCAACAACAGGATGCTACCGCAGGACCCGTTGAAGAAGAGGAGGAACAGCAATAATGGACTACGAAAATGCCGAAAAAATCCTCGAGGTCAAGCACCTCAAACAATACTTCAACGTGGGCAAGGCCGATGAGGTTCGCGCCGTTGATGACATCTCGTTTGACATCTACAAGGGTGAGACCTTTGGGTTAGTTGGTGAATCCGGTTCTGGGAAGACCACGACCGGACGGGCCATCATCCACCTGTACGAACCGACATCCGGTGAGATTCTGTTCGACGGAAAGAACGTGGATGCCTTCAAGAGCCAAAAGGACCAACATGAATTCCGGCAGGACATGCAGATGATTTTCCAAGACCCGTATGCCTCCCTGAATCCGCGGATGAAGGTCAAGGATATCGTGGCCGAGGGGATTGATATCAACCATCTGGCCAAGGACGATGCCGACCGGACCCGGAAGGTCGAGAGCCTGCTGGAAACGGTTGGGTTAAACAAGGACCACTCGAGTCGGTACCCTCACGAATTCTCTGGTGGGCAACGGCAACGGATCGGGATTGCCCGGGCGTTGGCCGTGAACCCCAAGTTCGTGATTGCCGATGAACCCATCTCCGCGTTGGACGTGTCGATTCAGGCTCAAGTCGTTAACCTGATGAAGAAGCTGCAACGGGACCAAGGCTTGACCTACTTGTTCATCGCGCATGATTTATCGATGGTGAAGTACATCTCCGACCGAATCGGCGTTATGCACTACGGCCGGATGCTGGAAATCGCCGATGCCGACGAAATCTATGCCCACCCACTGCACGATTACACCAAGAGTCTGCTGTCAGCGGTCCCTGTACCGGATCCTGAATTTGAGCGGGCACGTCAAGAGATTGCGTATGATGCCAGCCACGAAAATGATGGTAAGGAGCGCCACTTAGTGGAAATCGCGCCACACCATTTCGTTCGGGCGGCTGAAGACGAAATCGACATGTACCGGCAACGGGCGCATGAAGCCTCATTAATCAAAAAGTAACCAAACATTAGACTTAAAGGGACGCTAGCCAGGTGGTTAGCGTCCCTTTTTTGCCGTTGGTGGTCACTTCATTGTGCCGAGTCCTGTCCCCGTGGTGTCGTTACGTTATATGGGTAAGATGATTGCGACAATTGGACTGGTCATAGTTGTCGCTTAAGCTAACTTAGTAGTAAGGGGGAGATAGGACATAAATGGCGGATAAATAAGTCGCTACGGCTTATGCATAGCCAGAACGCCGATTGCGTGGCTATGTATAAACTGCGCGAATATCTTGCAATACCGCTGACAATAGGGGGTGTTTCGTTATAACTATGAACAAGTGTTAGGACTTGCCTAAATATTGGTAAAGGACTATAGTCGATTTGTAGTAAATAATCTATATGATTTCGTTCAAAAACGTTGTCGCCCCATCGTTATCTAAGACGATCGGGCAAGATTGAGGAGGATGCTTTTATGCGGATTAGCAAACGACTTGATGGACGTCAATGGCAAAAAACATTGGCGGTCACCGGATTGGTAACGGGAAGCCTGGTTTTAGGGACGTTGGGGAACGTCTCTGCCCATGCAGACGATGCGCCATCCCAGAGGACGACGGATGCAACGACTAAGGCGGTCAACGGGCCAACCGTTGATCAAACGACTCGCCAGGTTACATTAAAGTCAGGGACACCAGCACCAGTAACGTCGGATGAATCTAAAATGTCTATGCCGGCAAATAATGATAAAAAGACAGTAACGCCGGTAGTTTCGCCGAAGACGCCTGTAAACAAACCAGACCAGCCAGCAGTGCCGGAATCAACACAAGCAGTCAAGCAGCCGGTCACAGCAGTACATACTCCGGTGACATCAGCCGTACCGGCGAATGCAACCCCAACGCCCGAAAATGAACAGCCAGTGCAACCGGCTCAAATGCCGGCGGTAGCGCCAACTACCACGCCAAAGACGCCAACCACGACCCAGGCGATTGACGAATGGATGCCGGATAAGAACCTCCAGAAGATCGTTCTACGGGCCCTGCAGGTGCAACAGACCAAGGACAAGGAAACGCCCATCACCAGCGTTTCGGAAATCACACCGGAGAATTTAGCAACGCTGAAGCGTATTGTTCCAGCTGACGGACTGAACGGGAGTCATAGTTACTATGACGTGGTTACCAAGATTTCCAACCTCCAAGGACTGGAAAAAGCATCAGCGTTAACGAACCTGCGAATTTCGACCGACTCTTCCGCACCCATTCTAGGTGAACCCTGGACTCGGGGCGCCCTCAAGGACCTGTCACCAATTGCTGGTCTCAAGAACCTTACTGAAGTGGCTTTTGCCGAGAATAGCATCTCGGATCTTTCACCATTAGCTGGGCTGACGAACCTGAGCGATATTACCCTAAACTACAACTTAATAACGGATATTTCCGCCTTAAAGGGGAAGTCCAAAGTCACTTGGTTAGATTTGGATGATAATCAGGTCAAAGATATTTCAGTAATCAAGGATATGCCGAAATTAAAGGTCCTCTATCTGGAAAATAATCAGGTTTCCGATATTACGCCATTGAAGGTGGCAACGAAATTGAATACGTTACACCTTTACGGCAATCACATTCGCGATATTCAACCGGCCTATCAGAATGGTAAGTTGCCTTGGAACGATTTTGATGCTAGTGACCAGACCGTTTATGAGGAGCCGGTAATACTAGAACCAGGAACCACGTCCTACACGTTCAAGAACCCGGGAACCCTGTTTACCAATGGTGGCCGGGCCCTGGCGGTAGCCGCAAGACCAGAGTTGTCGACTCCCAAGACTGGCTTGACGGTGACTCCCGATAAAGTTTCGAATACTTATACCTGGGCCGGATTAAGCCAGACCCAGCCAAACGATTTGGTGATGATCTGGGGCGATGGCCAGTACTTCAACGGCCAGATGCATGTTAAAGTTACGGTCAAGCAACCGACGCCAGTCAAACCAGATGGTGGTTCGCAGACGACTACGCCGACAAAGCCAACCACACCAACGACACCAGTGACTGTGGCAGCCGCGACGCCGGATACGACCGCGCCAACCACACCGGTAGTGGCAACGCCGGCCGCACCAACGGTCATTCAGACGGCAATGAGTGCACACGCCGCTTTCAAGCCATTCATGATTTACACCAAGGATGCCTTGAACCGGTACACGCAAGCAACTTTTAAAGAAAACAAAATTAAGAAGAGCTACCGGAAGTACACCCGGCAGACGGCGCCAACCTTTAAAGTTGTGGGTGTGAAGAAGTCGGTGAATGGGCATCTGCGGTACCTGTTATCCAATGGTACCTATGTGACGGCTCGCAAGGACTTTGTTGCGAACCTCTACTGGCAAGGTAAGCACTACACCAAGATTCGCGTTGACCGGACCATTTACGAGCATCAGACGACGAAATTCACTAAGAAAAACCGAGTCCGCGTCTTCAAGCAGGGCAAGGTTGTTACCGTTAAGCGAATTATTCACCGCGGCTACATGACCCGCTACCAGTTGACCAATGGCCACTGGATCACCGGGAACAAGCAATTTATTACGCCCATCAAAAAGGCCTAATCTGATGCAATAAAATTAAGTAAGCAAAAAATCTTCAGAACCGACAACGTGCCGGATTCTGAAGATTTTTTGCTGGTTGGGACCAGGTTTTTCAAATTATGCCAATTTGTGGGCATCGACGATGACTAGGTGAACGTCGCGTTGTTCGATGGCCCAGTTCTCGCCGCGAAAGGCGTAGTGGTCATTGTAACGAACACTGTAGTCCGTGATGAACGCACCATTATCCGCCTCGCGCACGACCCGGACCTGCGCGTACTGAACGCCGGTGGCCGTGTTGCTGTCGCGGTCCATGGTGACCAGGTGCTGACCAGTCAGCGTGAAGGACGTTTTAATTGCCTTCGCCTGTTCCGTCAGGGCCTTCTTTAAGTCGTCTTGCCCGTGAGCCTCGAGATGGAGCTCGTTACCGTTATAAACGCGGTAAGTGGCATCCCAGGTCATGAGGGACATTTGCTCATCGACTTGCTTCTGATCGCTGGCCACGGCCCAGCGGTCGACCAACTTGTCGAGAATGAGATTACTTTCTGCTTCGCCAAATGTCATACTCTGATACTCCTTCAAATAGTCTATCCCTTAATTAAACCACCGAATCGGCCGGTTGTCAGGCATCGACGCCGAAATTTTAGGACTGCGGTCCCAACGTCTGATGCAAGATGTCCAACACGGCTTTTTGTGCCGGCGTCAGCACGTGGCTGGTCCGGTAAACGATGCTTGAGATGAACGCCGGTTGCTCATCGTCCATCAGCTCCAGGCGGACCACGTCGTTTCTATGCTGGTCAACGATGGCCGTCAGGAAGGTGATGCCCACGTTCTCGGCCACCAGGTTCATAATCAGGCGGGTATCGGCGGAGCGGAAGACCACGTCGGGCCGGAAGTGATTGCGGTGGCTGAGTTGATTAAAGGCCGCGTCGTGCATAAAGCTCCGGGTAAACAGGACGAACTTCTCCTGGCGTAACTCGCTGAAGTAAACGCGCTTGCGTGCCGCCAGGGGATGTTGCTTGGCCACGAAAATGGAGAAGGGCTGGCGGTCGAATTCTTCGGCCACCAGGCTGTCGTAGGAGAGGGGCTCGGTCGACCCTAAGAGCGCGATATCGGCCTGACCATCATGCAGGGCGGTACGCAACGCCTTGGAGCCGCCCTCGATGGTCCGGATGTTCTCCAGCATGCCAGCCGCCTGCAGTCGGGCCGCCACCCGGGGAAAGTAGTGGTTCTCGATGATGGGTGGTAAACCCAGAATGGTCTGTTGTTGGGTCAACCGGTCGATCTCCCGGTGGGCGACTGCTAGCTTGCGGAGGATGCTGGCCGCGTAAACGTCGAGTTGCTGGCCGGCATCGGTGATGAGCAATTGGCCACGGACTCGGTCACGGTGAACCAGCTTAGCGTTAAACTCTTTTTCTAATCGTTGAATGGCCAGGGTGATGGTTGGCTGGGTCACCCCGAAAAAATCAGCAACTTGTGAAAAGTTTTTTTGCAAAATTAACTGGTGAAAATAATCAAGATCTTTGATGTTCATTTTTAAATCCCTCCGTAGCAACCTTTTAACGGCTATTATAAATTATATTTATATGAACTACCAGATTTGACTATGATTTTCACCAAGCACTATAGTGGGTCTTGTAAATTGAAGCTAATCAATTGGAGGTCTTCAAAAATGACAGCAGAAAATATTTTAAATAATCCTTTTTTAAACAAGGGTACCGCGTTTACCAAGGCGGAACGCCAGGAACTTGGGCTGACCGGGACGTTACCGAGCTTGGTTCAAACCATCGACGAACAGGCCAAGCAGGCTTACGCCCAATTCCAGAGTAAGCCGAATGACTTGGAAAAGCGCATCTACCTGATGACGCTGTTCAACGAGAACCGGACGTTATTCTTCCACCTGATGGACCAACACGTGGTTGAATTCATGCCCATCGTGTATGATCCAACGGTCGCTGATTCCATCGAGGAATACAGCCACCTCTTCACCGACCCGCAAGGCGCTGCGTTTATTTCCGTGGACGACCCCGACAGTATCGAGGACACGTTACGGAACGCCGCGAACGGCCGGGACATTCGCTTGGTGGTGGTCACCGACGCCGAGGGTATCCTGGGGATGGGCGACTGGGGCGTCAACGGGGTCGACATCGCCGTGGGCAAGCTGATGGTCTACACCGCGGCTGCCGGCATCGATCCCGCACAAGTGCTGCCCGTCAGCATCGATGCCGGAACCAACAATCAGAAGTTATTAGATGACCCGATGTACCTGGGGAACCACCACAAGCGGGTCTACGGCGACGCCTACCACGCCGTGATCGACGCCTTCGTGACAGCGGAACAGAAGTTGTTCCCAGAATCCCTGCTACACTGGGAAGACTTTGGTCGTTCCAACGCCCAGGTCATCCTGGACAAGTACAAGGACAAGATTGCGACCTTTAATGACGATATCCAAGGCACTGGGATGGTGGTTTTAGCCGGCATCTTAGGCGCCCTGAACATCTCTCACGAGGACATCAAGGACCAGAAGTTTGTGATTTTCGGTGCCGGGACCGCCGGTATGGGGATTGCCAACCAGATTCTTGACGAACTGAAGCGCGCGGGCCTCTCCGAAGAACAAGCCCGGCAACGCTTCTACCCGGTCGACAAGCAAGGCTTGTTGTTTACCGACACGCCAGACTTGACGGCGGCCCAGACCGCCTTTGCTCGTGACCGCGCGGACTTCGCTAATGCGGACGACCTAACCAGCTTGGCCGCCGTGGTCAAGGCGGTGCACCCAACGGTCTTGATTGGGACCTCGACGCAACCCGGCACCTTTACGGAAGCTATCGTCAAGGACATGGCGGCCCACACCGACCGGCCAATCATCTTCCCTCTGTCCAACCCAACCAAGTTAGCCGAAGCCAAGGCGGCGGATCTCTTGAAGTGGACGGACGGTAAGGCGTTGATTGCCACTGGGATTCCCGTGGGAGACGTGGACTACAACGGGACCACTTACCACATTGGCCAAGGGAACAACGCCCTAATGTACCCTGGATTAGGCTTCGGCCTGATTGCCGCAACGGCCAAGGTGCTCAACGGTGAGACCTTATCCGCTGCTTGCCACGCCTTAGGGGGCCTGGTCGACACCACGCAACCTGGTGCGGCAGTCTTGCCACCCGTTGACCAATTGACGGAATTCTCCCAGACGATTGCAGAAATCGTCGCCCAAAGTGTTGTGGATCAAAAGTTGAATAAGGAACCCATCAGCGACGTCAAGCAAGCCGTTGCCGATATGAAGTGGGTCCCAGAGTATTAAAGCAGTCTTTAACGCCGGCGCAGTTGCCGGCGCTTGCTATTATTAGCGGATTTTTAACCGGTAATCTTGGTTACCGGAACGCATTTGAGAGAGTGTGAATCGACTAGAAAAGAGGCACATAAATCGTGGCAGTTTTGTGGAAATCAATTCAAAGCGTCCTGGTGGTCGTGTTGATCATGATCCTAGGTTACGTTCTTCGGCGGAAAGGGTGGTTCGACGACAAATTCGGCGGCACCATTTCCAAGTTCATTAAAAATATCGCGCTACCGGCGTCGATCTTCGTTTCGGTACTGAGCCGATTATCGCGGGACCAACTGGTGTCGTTCTCGGGGTACCTGGTCTACGGGTTCCTGTCCGTCATCATTGGCTACCTGATTGCGTTCCTGTTGGTGCGTATCTTGAAGGTCCGGCCGGGACGAAAGGGCATCTTCGTTAACGCGATGGTCAACGCCAACACTATCTTCATCGGGTTACCCCTGAACATTGCGTTGTTCGGCGATCAGAGCATGACCTACTTCCTGGTCTACTATATCGTGAACACGGTCTCGACCTGGGCGTTTGGGGTCTTCCTGATTTCAAACGACGACCCAACCAAGCCCAAGCAGACCGGGCATAACAAGATCGATTGGAAAAAGGTTCTGCCGATGCCACTGGTCGGGTTCCTGGTAGCCTTGGTCTTCCTATTGCTCAACATCCCGATTCTGAAGATCAGCTTCGTGGACTCGACGCTGACCTACGTGGGGAACCTGGTGACGCCACTGTCCCTGATTTATATCGGAATCGTGTTGGCGGATGCCGGCCTGAAGAGTATTCACTTTGACCGGGATACCATCGTGGCACTGCTGGGACGGTTCATCCTGGCCCCCGCCATCATGGTGGGCATCATCGTTGCGGCTGGGCACTTTGGTGCTAGCATGCCGACCCTGGCCTCCCAGACATTGATCGTGCAGTCCGCGACGCCAATGCTGGCCGTTCTGCCAATTCTGGCGAACGAGGCCCATGGCGACGTGGCGTACGCCACCAACGTGGTCACGACCAGTACCGTGCTGTTTATCGTGGTCGTGCCAATCTTGATGACGTTGATTCAATTCGTTTAAGTTTCAAAAAAATTAGTGGTCCATACGAAAACGGTCGTCCGGAATTTTTCCGAGCGACCGTTTTTTGGGTATGTTGTGAGCGGCGACTAGAGGGCGCCGTCCGTGTTGTTATAGTAGTCAACGCTGTAGTGGCCGTCGGTAACGGTCAACTTGGTGATACTGCCGTTGTCGACGGGGATGGACACGTCGATGTCGGAGAACTTAGACGTGATGCTCCGAATCGTGGTACTGTGGGTGGCCACAACAACACTGCTGCCGTCTGACGCGGCGTTCACGATGGCGTCTAGGCCGGGTTGGACCCGTGCCCAGAACTCGGCGTTGTCTTCCGCATCGTGCCAAGGGTCTTGGGCCTTGAACATGTCCTTAGTCTTCTCAATCGTCAGGTCATGAATCATGGCGTCGAAGCTATCGAGACCCACGGGCGTGCCCAGGGTGTGCCAGGTGAAGCCGGTGTCGAGGCCTTCGAAATAGCCGAAGTTCTCTTCCCGCAGGGCTGGTGTGACTTGCAGGTCAGCCGGGGTCAGCGCCGTGTTAGCGGCCAAGATGTGTTTGGCCGTGGTCTGTGCCCGGTTGGTGTCGCTCGCGTAGGCAGCGGCGAAGGGGATGTTGGCCAGTCGTTGGCCAGCGCGCTTGGCATCCGCGATACCCTTGTCGGTCAGTGGTGAGTCCGACCACCCCTGAATCCGGTGGTACTTGTTTAAATAGGTTTGGCCGTGACGGACCAAATAGAGATCAATTGTCGCCATGTCATGCACTCCTTTTACGTAATTGTCCTCATTCTAACACAGGCGTGAACCCTTGTGCCGCATGGGCTAATGAGTAAGCGGTTACGTCTGAAATTTCTTTCAATTGGGGGAGTTGGTAAGCGTTTTAGCCAAAACAATCCGTCTGATAACGGTGTGGGGACGTAACCTGTTAAGATAGTTGAAGGTTAAGTGTTGTGAAAACGGATTTTATCCGCAAAATGGCCGGGGAAACCATGGGGCAGAATCCTTTATTTGTCAGGGGAATAAGTGTAAACTTGTTAGGCGAATTATCGCAGAATTGACCGTTATCAGACCGGTTATATCGAGGAGGAATTGCGTTGGCAGATTCAATCAAGGCCCAAGAGCAAAAACATTTGGATGAGGTCGTTGCCAAGATCAAGGTGGCCCAGACAGAGGCTAAGAAGCGAATCGACGTCGCCGAAAACGATGAGGCGGGGATTCGCAAGAACTTTGTCAACGACCTGCGGATTAAGACGGATAGCTACGAAGGCATCATGGAGACCGCGCTGTCGGTGCGGCAACAGCAACAGATGTTGGCCGAACGGCAGAACAGTTGGCAACACGCCACAACGGAACTGAGTACCTTGAAACGCCTGGAAGAGCGGGCCTACTTTGCCCGCATCGACTTCCAGGAGGGGCCGACCGCCAAGCCGGAGACCATTTACATCGGTCTGGGGTCCTTCTCGGATACGCCGGATCACTTTTTAATCTACGATTGGCGGGCCCCCATCTCCAGCATCTACTACGACGGCGAGTTGGGGAACGTCAGCTACCAGACGCCGGACGGTGAACAGACCGTGGACGTCCAGCTGAAGCGCCAATTCCAGATTGAAGATGGAACCATCGTGACGCTTTACGATACCGACCAGACGGTCACTGACCAGATGCTCCTGTCGGCATTGAGCGAGCACTCCGATACCAAAATGAAGAGCATCGTGACCACGATTCAAAAGGAACAAAACCAGATTATTCGGGACACCCACTCCGACCTACTATTTGTGCAGGGGGCGGCGGGTTCCGGGAAGACGGCGGCCATTTTACAACGGGTCGCGTTCCTGTTGTACCGGTACCGCGGTCATCTGACGGCCGGACAGGTGATGCTGTTCTCGCCCAACCAACTCTTTAACGACTATATTGACCAGGTGTTGCCCGAACTAGGGGAGCACAACATGGTTCAAATGACCTATTACCAATATGCCGGGCGGCGTTTGCCGAAAATCGACATCGAGACCCTGGCCCAACGGTTCGCCGAGACTAATACGCTGGCCGAGAAGAAGATTGCCCAGTTGAAGGGGAGCTTAGCCTTCTTTAACGCGGTGACCGACTACGCCGACCACCTGGAACAGAGCGGGATGGTCTTCCGCAACATTGCTTTCCAGGGCAAGCCGTACATTACTAAGGAAAAAATTGCGGAAATCTACTACAGCTTTAACCGCAACTATCATCTAGGGAACCGGCTCCAGGCCACCAAGGAAGCCTTGATTCGAATTCTGAATCGCCGGATTTCCGGGGAAATGAAGGGTAAGTGGGTCGAAGAAACGATTCAGGACCTGAGCAAGGAACAGCTAGACACGCTCTACGGCGATAGTCCCCGCGAATTTGACTCCGCAGACAAGGAATTCCAATTCCTGGCCCGTAAGGTGGTCATGAACTCGCTGGAGCCCGTCCGTAAGGCCATCGTCCGGGCGCGCTTCCTGAGCATCAATAATCAGTACGTTCACATGCTCCGACAGATGCCGAACCACATTGACCTGAGTCAGTATGGCATTAGTCTGGCCGACTGGAACGCTAGCGTGGAGACCACAGTCGCTGAGCTGCGGGACCACCGGATGCAGCTGATCAACACCACGCCGTACCTGTACCTTTACGACAAGATTGCTGGTAAGAACGGCGACCGGGATATGCGTTACGTCTTCATGGACGAAATCCAGGATTACAATGCCTTTCAACTGGCGTTCCTGAAGAGCACCTTCCCACGGGCCCGCTTCACCATGCTGGGGGACCTGAACCAGGCCATCTTTACCAAGGAGAACAGCCACACGCTGCTCCAGGAATTGAGTACCATGTTCGATCCGGACAAGACCCGGGTGGTCCAACTGACCCAGTCCTACCGGTCGACCCAACAGGTGACCGACTTCACCAAGCACATCTTGAAGAATGGCGAGGCCGTGACCTCGTTCGCCCGGGAAGGCGAATTGCCGACCATGACCGTGGCACCGGACGAACCGGCGGCAATCCAACGGGTGATTGACGAGCTGAAGCGTAACGACCGCGACAACGAGACCACCGCCATTATTGGCAAGGACCTGGCCGATTGCCGCGACCTGACCGAAAAGCTACGGGCACAGGACGTAAAGGTCACGCTAATCCAGTCGGAAAACCAGCGGTTGGCGCCGGGCGTCATCGTGGTACCGTCGTTCCTGGCCAAAGGGCTGGAATTTGATGCGGTCATCGTTTGGCAGGCGTCAGAAAGTCGCTACAATGCTGACGATGAGCGTCAGTTGCTTTACACCATTTGCTCGCGGGCAATGCACCGCTTGAGCCTGGTGGCGGTTGGTGAACTGTCGCCACTGCTGAGTGACGTTCCCGACAACGAGTTTGACGTGGTGGCCGTGGACTAGCTGACTGTGATTGCGCGGTGAGGCACCGCTTCGTCTGGCAACTGAAGCGTCATATGATTGAGAAATTGAACTTAACAAGGATTTGGGGTCATGCTGATGAATGGTTAGCATGACCCTTTTATTTCTAACTGAAAGTCGTCAGTGGAACGAGACACCAGACTATCATGCCGATCTCTGGTTGTGCCGACAGGCCGTTTGTTACCACCGGTTCTTTTATCCTGTAAATGCGTTATAATAAAAGGTAAATTTTGCAAAATTATTTCGAGGTGTCTTCATGCGTGATCCCATCAATTACAATGCGTTTACCCGTGACCAATGGCGGCAGTTCGCCAACGCGGCGACGCTCCCGCTGACCCAGGAGAGTCTGCGGCAAATCAAGGCCTTTAACGACCGAATCTCCCTCCAAGATGTTCAGGATATCTACATTCCCATGGTCCATCTCCTGCGGATCGAGCTGGACCGTTACCGGCAGCTCCAACGGGATAAGGCCACGTTCCTCCAACAGGCGCCGCACCGGGTTCCTTTCATCATCGGCATCGCGGGCAGCGTCGCCGTGGGGAAGAGTACCGCGGCCCGACTACTCGAGGTCCTGCTGAACCATTATTTACCTAAACAACGAATTCAACTGATTACCACTGACGGCTTCCTCTACAGTAATGAGGAATTGAAAAAACGGAATCTAATGGCCCGTAAAGGCTTCCCGGAGAGCTACGACATGCCGGCACTCATCAACTTTTTGAATGCCGTGAAGTCCGGCGAGGAGTTGATCAAGGCGCCGGTGTACTCCCACAAGGTCTACGACATCGTACCGGACCAGTTCGAATACATCGTGCACCCGGATGTTCTCATCGTTGAGGGGATTAATACCCTGCAACTGCCAACCAACGAACAGATCTACGTCAGCGACTTCACCGACTTTTCCATCTACGTGGATGCCGACCCAACGCTGATTGAATCCTGGTTCCTGGAGCGGTTTGAACTTCTGCTGGAGACGGCCTTCCAGGACCCGACCAACTATTATTACCCCTATGCGATTGGCGACCACGACGAGGCCATCCGCAAGAGTAAGCAGGTCTGGCATGACATCGACCTGAAGAACTTGGAGGAGTATATCTTGCCGACGCGCAACCGGGCGGACATGATTATCCACAAAACTTTCCATCACCGGATTGACCGGTTGCTCCTGCGGAAGTATTAAGGCTGGGTAGCTGACCTAATTGGAAGCGGTTAAGGCCGTTTATTTGTCAACGGGCGTGTGTGGGGGCAAACTGGTGACGTGAATGTGGCCGAACCGGTTCCAGGACTGGCTTGGCTGTATAAGGGGGGAGTCGCATGTTACGAGATGCAGAAACGCCGGATGGCAACACGGTGTCCATCCTGGTCTTACACGAGTTGGAACGGCGCCAGTACCGGCAGTTACGGCGGTTGAGTAAGGAACAGCTGTCGCAATTGCTTTTTGTGGGGTATCACGAACCAACCTTTCGGTATAGTTACCATTACGCCCGGGTCTATGAGAATCAGGGGGTGGCCGTGGGGGCCGCGTTCGGGTTCCCGGCGGCGATGGAGGCCCAGTTGGACAATGACTGGACGGCGCTGTTCGAACGCTTACAGGTCACACCACCGCAATTGCCGGTGGTCCAGCTGCGGGCATTGCCGGACGAGTGGTACCTGGACCTGTTGACGGTCAACCCGAAGTATGCGCGCAAAACCTATTTACAGAAGTGGTTCAACGAGTGGCTGATGGAAGACGTGATTCACCGTGCCCGGACCAGTGGGGCGATGGTGGTGGGGTTGGACGTGCGACCTGGAACGGAAATCGCTTCCTTGGCCGCCCAGTTTGGGTTTGTTGCGACTCAACGGCGGCAGTTTGACCGCCAACCCTATCTCCACCTGCGTTTGCGAATCCAATAACTGGCAATTTTTAATTGACCTGTCTAACTTGAGCCGGTATTATATAACCAGTGTTACCAAAAAAGAAAGGGTGAATGGCTTGGCAAACGTTGATCTGTCCAAATTTGACAAAATCATCGTCTTAGATTTCGGTAGTCAGTACAACCAACTGATTACGCGCCGGATCCGTGACTTGGGCATTTACTCCGAGCTGAAGGCGCACACCATGAGTGCCGCTGAAATTAAGGCTTGGGGCCCCAAGGGAATCATCTTTTCTGGTGGACCCAACAGTGTTTATGATGAAGACGCACTGAAGGTCGATCCAGAAATCTTCAACCTCGGGATTCCGATTCTGGGAATCTGTTACGGGATGCAACTGATGGCCTACGACTTGCCGGGTGGTAAAGTCGAGTCTGCCGACAACCGTGAATACGGTCGCGCGGACATTCAGGTCTTAAGTGACGACGCACGGCTCTTTAAAGACACGCCGAAGGAACAAACGGTGTGGATGAGCCACGGGGACTTGGTTACCCAGGTACCCGATGGCTTCGAACGGGTCGCAACCAGTGAGAACTGCCCGATTTCGGCGATGCAAAACGTTGACCGGAAGTTCTACGGCATCCAGTTCCACGCGGAAGTGCGGAACACGGAATACGGTAATGACATCCTCAAGCACTTCGCTTTTGATGTCTGCCAAGCGGATGCCAACTGGTCGATGGATGACTTCATCGACTTACAGATTGCGCAGATTCGTGAGACGGTTGGTGACAAGCGGGTCCTGCTGGGCTTATCCGGTGGGGTCGACTCTTCCGTGGTCGGTGTGCTCTTGCACAAGGCCATCGGCAGCCAACTGACCAGTATCTTTGTTGACCACGGCTTACTCCGAAAGGGTGAAGCCAAGCAGGTCATGGACAGTCTTGAAGGTAAGTTCGGCTTGAACATCGTTAAGGTGGACGCGCAAGACCGCTTCATGAGCAAGCTGGCCGGTGTGACGGAACCTGAAAAGAAACGGAAGATCATCGGTAACGAGTTCATCCAGGTCTTTAACGATGAAGCCACCAAGCTGGATGGTATTGACTTCTTGGCTCAAGGGACGTTGTACACCGACGTGATCGAGAGTGGGACCGATACGGCCCAGACCATCAAGTCGCACCATAACGTTGGTGGGTTACCAGAAGACTTACAATTCCAACTGATTGAACCACTGCGTTCCTTGTTTAAGGACGAAGCCCGGGAATTAGGGGAAAAGCTGGGCATGCCAAGCGACTTAGTTTGGCGTCAGCCGTTCCCTGGTCCTGGTCTGGGCATTCGGGTCTTGGGCGAAATTACGCCGGAGAAACTCGAAATTGTCCGCGACAGTGATTTGATTTTACGAGAAGAAATTAAAAAGGCCGGTTTAGACCGCGATATCTGGCAATACTTCACGGTGCTGCCAAACATCAAGTCGGTCGGCGTCATGGGTGACGGTCGGACCTACGACTACGCAGTCGGTATCCGGGCCGTGACCTCGATTGACGGCATGACGGCGGACTTCGCACACATTCCATGGGACGTCTTACAAGACATCTCCGTGCGAATCGTTAACGAAGTCAAGCACGTTAACCGTATTCTGTATGACGTAACCAGTAAGCCGCCTTCGACGATCGAG
>DXGJ01000026.1 GCA_019113985.1 Candidatus Levilactobacillus faecigallinarum | reverse complement strand
CCCCCATGGTCGCATTAGTGTAATTACCTTCCAATCACTGGAAGATCGCTTGGTGAAGACCATGTTCCGTGAACAATCATCTTTACCAGAACTGCCTCACGGCTTACCCGTGATTCCCGATCAGATGCAGCCCGATTATAAGCTGGTCAATCGTAAGCCGATTGTCCCGTCTGACGATGAATTGGCTGCTAACCATCGGGCGCATAGTGCCAAGTTACGAATTCTTGAAAAGCTAGCTTCGAAACACTCATAAAATAAATATCGACATAGGAAGATGATTATTTATGGCGCAAAATAGTTTAGCAGAAGCGGTTCCGCTGACCACGAAGCCTCAACGACGCCAACACATAGAACAGCCCCAGCCGCAGGTTCAACCCACACCTCAGGGTCAACCACAACGGCAAAAGCTCCCAATCAGCAAGTTCGAAAAGTGCTTGATGGTCGTGGGTGGGTTGATTTTAGCGACGATGATGGTCTGTGTGGTGTCATCCAAGATTGCGATGAGCAATGCGCAGCACGAATTGCAGTCCGTTGCCCAGACAACGGCCACCTATCAGAATAAGAATACGAACGCTCAACAAGAAATTAACGAGTTGCAGAGTCGGAGCAGACTTGATAAAATTGCCCAAAAGCAAGGGTTAAGTTTGCAAAACTCACGAATAAGGACTGTTAATAAATAATGAACAATTCCCCAAAGCAACCACCAATGAAGAATAGGAACACGCGCAGAAACCGGAAGCACTTTGGCCAGTTTCTGTTTTTAGTTTTTTTTGTGGTCTTCTGTGTGATCGTCGGCCGGTTCGCCTACATTTCGATTGGTAAGAACGTGCAGAACGTGAATTTGAGTGCCGCTGCACAACGGTTGTACACGGCTAATGAGACCTTAAAAGCCAAGCGGGGAACCATCTATGACGCCAACAGTCAGCCAATTGCGGAGGACACCAGTGTCTACTCCCTGTATGTGGTCCTGGATAAGCGGCAGACGGGTCTGAACGGGCAGAAACTTTACGCGACCAATAAGGAAAAAATTGCTACGGTGCTGGCCAAGTATCTCCCAATTAGCCGTAAGAAGGCCTTGGCGACCCTGAATCCAACGAATAAGAATGCGTTTCAAGTTGAATTTGGGACCGCGGGGCAGAATATCTCGTTGTCGACGAAACAAAAGATTCAAAGTCACCATTTGAGCGGGATTAACTTTGTCCAACAGGAGTCCCGGTTATATCCTAACGGCATCTTCGCGTCGCACCTGATTGGGTTAGCACAATCTCAGACCAACGACGGACAGACCACGCTCAAGGGGACCATGGGCATCGAGCAGGCCTTTAACAAGCAACTATCGGGGACGGACGGTTCCCAAAAAATCAAAAAAGACATGTATGGGTACCAGCTGCCCGGAACTAAGCAGAAGTACAAGAAGGCACAGAACGGTGATAACGTGTACACCACGTTAGACACCCGGTTGCAGACCCTCCTGGAGACGGAAATGAGCAGCGTTCAGAGTCAGGTCAAGGCTAACTCGATGAATGCGGTCTTGATGAATGCCAAAACGGGGGCCATCTTAGCGGCGACCCAGCGGCCAACCTTTAATGCGACCACCAAGCAGGGCCTTAGTCAGGTCTGGCGGAACACGTTGGTCCAGGACGCCTACGAACCGGGGTCGACCATGAAGGTCTTCACGTTGGCCTCCTCGATTGATAGCGGGAATTATAACGGTAACGCGACCTACCAATCTGGACGCTATACGATTGGCAACCAGGTCGTCCCTGATTGGAATACCTCCGGCTGGGGGACCATCACCTACAACAAGGGGTTTGCGGTCTCCAGTAACGTCGCCATGGCCCATCTGGAACAGCAGATGGGGGCGAAGACCTGGAAGAAGTACATCAAGAAGTTCCACTTCTTGCAGAGTACCAATTCCGGGTTGCCAGGTGAACTGAGTGGGAGCATCGCCTTCACCCGGCCCATCGAACAAGCGGACACCTCGTTTGGTCAAGGGATTCAGGTCACCGTCTTCCAGATGCTTCAGGCCCTAACGGCTGTCAGCAATAACGGGAAGATGATGAAGCCATACGTCATCAGTAAGGTGGTCAACCCTAACACCAATAAGACGGTCAAGAGCTATCAGCCGACCGTCGTGGGCAATCCCATCTCCGCTTCCACTGCGAAAGCGGTGCGGAAGCACATGGAGGATGTCGTGTACAAGAGCTACGGCATCGGGGGCGACTACAAGATGAGTGGGTACAAGGTCGCCGTTAAGACGGGGACTGCGCAGGTCAGCAGTGGCAAGTCCGGGTACCTTTCCGGTGACGACAACTATCTGTATTCCGTTGCCGCGATGGTTCCGGCCAGCAACCCCAAGTACGTGATGTACATCACCATGAAGCAACCCCATCTGGGGAGCAAGACCGCGACCCAGCTACTGGCCTCCGTGATGAAACCCGTCATGGCACGAGCCTTACAAGAAGATACCTCGACGGCGACGAAGACCACCAAGATGCCAGCGGTCACGAACCAGACGGTCTCGGCTGCCACCAAGTCCCTGGACAAGGGGGGGGCGTTGGTGACGGTGCTGGGAAACGGCACTAAGGTCAAGAAACAGTCCGTGAGTGCCGGGACGGGCCTGTATGACAGTCAGCGGGTCTTCCTGATGACGGGCGGCACCATGACCATGCCAAGTTTGACGGGCTGGTCTAAGGGTGATGTGGTAAAATTAGCACAGTTGGTCGGCATTAAGCTGACCGTGAACGGGGATGGTTACGTGACCAAGCAGAGTCTCAAGGCTGGTACCACCATCTCGTCGGGCGCGGAATTGACGATCACCTTGAAACAAAATAAATGAGAATGAGGATTGAGTGGAACGATGATAACTGCATTATTACCCTTCGTGGGTGGACTGATAATTACGGCGGCGTTTATGCCGTCACTGATCCGGTACTTTCGGGCACGGCATGAAGGTCAGATGATTCGTGAAGAGGGACCAACCTGGCACGAGAAGAAGTCCGGGACACCAACCATGGGTGGCTTGCTTTTTATCATTGCCATTCTGGTGATGACCTTGGCCAGCAGTTGGGTGTTGGCTCCCCACACGGTTCGGTCAACGACCTGGATCCTGTTGTTTATCCTGATTCTCTATGGTGGCCTGGGCGCTTGGGACGATAGCATCAAGCTGTTCCACCGCCAGAACGAGGGCCTGAAGGCGTGGCAAAAGCTCCTGGGACAAATCGTCGGGGCGCTGTTGCTCTTTTGGGTGTACGCCCACGAACACCTGCCAATGAGCCTGAACATTCCGGGCCTGGGAACCTGGCACATGAGTGGCTGGTACGCCGTGTTTGCCATCATCTGGTTGGTCGGGTTCTCCAATGCGGTCAACTTGTCGGATGGACTCGACGGGTTGGTCAGCGGTTTGGCCAGCATTTCCTTTGCGGCCTACGGCGTCGTGGCTTACCAACAACATCAATTTAACATTAGTATTTTCTGTTTTGCCGTAGTCGGCAGTCTTTTAGGGTTCTTGATCTTTAATCACAAACCGGCCAAGATTTTCATGGGAGATACCGGTTCATTGGCCTTGGGGGGTGCCCTGGCCGCGGTATCGATTCTGTTGCACCATGAATTATCCCTGCTGTGGATTGGGCTGGTATACGTGATTGAGACGGCCAGTGTTATTTTGCAAGTTGCCTCGTTTAAGCTGACGGGGAAACGGATTTTCCTGATGAGTCCCATTCATCATCACTTCGAAATGCTGGGGTGGAGCGAATGGAAGATTGATTTGACTTTTTGGGCAGTCGGCTTGATTACCGCCATTAGTGGTGTGTGGGTCATTCTTGCGAAGTAGTCACTGCACTGACGACTAATGGGCTAACTGGCTCGTTAGGGCTGGTTGGCCCATTTTTATTTATGAAAAATTGACGTGAATTTATATGAACGGAGAGCGAACAGGGTTATGAAACAGATTACGACGTACACGGGAAAAAAGGTTTTGGTATTAGGGCTCGCGATGAGTGGGTTCAACGCCGCCAAACTCTTGCAACGGTTAGGGGCACAGGTTACCGTTAGCGACGTTAAGCCGTTGGCGGAGAATCAAGAAGCCCAGGAACTGCAGGCGGCCGGCTTAACGGTCGTCACTGGGGAGCAAACGCCGGATCTGTTGGATGCCGGGTATGATGTGATTATCAAGAACCCCGGGATTCCCTACGATGTTCCGATTATTCAACGCGCCCAGAAAATGAACATTCCAGTAACGGGTGAGATGGAACTGGCCAGCGAGGTCAATCAGGCCGAACTGGTCGCCGTGACCGGGAGTAACGGGAAGACCACGACCACGACCATGATCCAGAAGATGCTGGACAAGGATCGTTCGGTGGGCCATGCCCGGTACGCGGGTAACATTGGTGTTCCCGCCAGCAAGGTGGCCCAAGAAGTAACGGCCGACGATACGCTGGTGGTTGAAATCTCCAGCTTCATGCTGGTTGCGACCACCACGTTCCATCCCCACATCGCGGTCATTACCAACATCTTCTCGAATCACCTGGACTACCACAAGACCCGGGCGAGTTACGTAGCCGCTAAGATGAAGATCACCGTCAATCAAACGGCGGATGACTACTTTGTCATCAACTTTGACAATCCTGAATGGCGGGAACTGAGCAAGCAAAGCCACGCCCAAGTGGTACCATTCTCCCGGCAAAATCTGACGCAGGATGGTGCTTATGAGCAAGATGGGGTCCTGTACTTTAAGGGCGAGGCCATCATGCCTGCTAGTGAGGTCAAGGTGCCCGGCGACCATAACGTAGAGAACGCCCTAGCTGCGATTGCGGTGGCGAAGATCAAAGGGGTCAGCACGGCGGCCATCCAGGCAGTGCTGCGGACCTTTGGGGGCGTCCGTCACCGGACCCAGTTCGTTTTAGAGGCGGCCGGTCGGCAATACTACAACGATTCCAAGGCGACTGACATGGAAGCCACGGAAATGGCACTTAAGGGGTTCAAGGCGCCCGTTGTCTTGTTAGCTGGGGGTCTCGACCGGGGGTACACCTTCGAGAAGATGATTCCCGCCTTTAAGGATCACGTGAAGGCCATTGTGCTCTTTGGTCAGACCGCTAAACTGTTGGCACAGACGGCCAAGGAAGCTGGCATTCAGACGATTGAGATGACGGAAAACGTCGAGACGGCAGTTCCGTTGGCCTACCACCTGAGCGCCCCTGGTGATATCGTGCTCCTATCGCCAGCGAACGCGAGCTGGGACCAGTACCCGAACTTTGAGGTTCGGGGCGACCGATTTATCAAGGCCGTTGAACACCTGACAGGTAAACAGGAGGAAGCATAAATGCGATTAATGGTATCAGGTGGTGGTACCGGGGGACACATTTACCCGGCACTGGCACTGATTAAAGCACTCAAAAAGCGTGACCCCGAGGCTGAGATCCTCTACGTGGGCTCGGAACGGGGACTTGAAAGTACCATCGTGCCGGCGAAGGGAATTCCCTTCAAGTCGACGCGGATTCAGGGGTTCAAGCGCTCCCTGTCACTGGAAAACTTTAAGACGGTCTACCTGTTCTTAAAGAGTGTCCACGAGGCCAAAAAGATGGTCCGGGATTTCAAGCCAGACGTGGTCGTTGGGACTGGGGGGTACGTCTCGGGGGCCGTGGTCTACGCGGCCAGTCGGTTGCACGTGCCAACCATGATTCACGAACAGAATAGCGTGGTCGGGATGACCAATAAGTTCTTAAGTCGGTACGTCGATAAGATTGCCTACGTCTTCGATGCGGCGGTCGATCAACTGCCTGCCGCCAAGATGGTCAAGACGGGGAATCCCCGGGCCCAAGAAGCTGCCGAGGTGGTCAGCCACTTCAGTTGGCAAGCGTATGGCTTGAAGGACGAGACGCCGACCCTCTTAATCTTCGGGGGGTCCCAAGGTGCGTTGAAAATAAATGCGGCCACGGTCGCTGCGATTCCTGACTTCAACCAACGGGATTACCAGGTAGTCTTTGTTACGGGCCAGAAGCGCTATGATGGCGTCATGGACCAACTCAAGGACACGCCAATTGCCGATAACGTGGTGATCAAGCCCTATATTGCGAACATGCCGGAGGTCCTTCCTAAGGTGGCGGCCATTGTGGGCCGGGCAGGGGCGACGTCACTAGCCGAAATCACGGCCGATGGGATTCCATCGATCCTGATTCCCAGTCCGTACGTGACGGCGGACCATCAGACCAAGAACGCCCAATCGTTGTCGACGGTGGGGGCGGCCGAGATTATTACGGAGGCCGAACTAACGGCGCAAACCTTAGTAACTAAGGCGGACCAGTTGATGAATGACGATGCTTTACGCCATGATATGGCTGACGCGTCGAAGCAACTGGGAGTGCCAGATGCGGCGGACCGGGTCTTGGACGTGGTCCTATCAATCAAGAAATAAACGTGATTTCAGGGAAACTAAAATAGCGGAGGTGAGCAGCCGTGAAATTCCGATTGAATCGCGATAAGTCGCAACAACCCCGGGATCTAACGCCGTGGGAGGCTTACCAATCACGCGCTGCTCAGCGGGCCAAACAGGCGAAGACGCCGAATTGGTTCCGCCATGCGAAGCGGATTGGCGATAAGCTCCCCCGGTTAAAGCATCAACGTAACCGGCAGTTGTTCCGCCGGTTGGCATTACTGCTGGGGAGCTTTGGCCTGGTAATCCTAGTCATGGTCTACTTGGTCTCGCCACTGAGTCACGTTAAGACCATGCGGATTCGGGGGGCCGACGCACTATCGACCAAGCAGGTTGAACGGGCGGTAGCGGTACGTCCCGGAGACTCGATTTTTAAGGTCGTGGGTCACGAAAAACGATTGGCCCAGCAAGCACCGAAGCGCAATTCGCGGTTGAAACGGGTGTCCGTGACGTTCCAGCAACCCAACCGGGTGACGGTGACCGTTGTTGAATACGTGACAGCGGGTTACGTGATGCGTCAGGGCCAGTATTACGAGGTCTTGGAGAACGGTGTGGTCAGCCAGCAGTCGGTGACGCAGCCCGAGAGTGGGACGCCGGTCTACGGGAGCTTTAACTCGGCGAAGACGTTGCACCGCATGATTCTGCAGTACGCGCAGTTGAGCGCTCCCATTAAGCGCAACATTAGTGAGATTCACGATGCGCCAACCAAGGCGAACCCAGATCGGGTCCATCTGTTCATGAACGATGGCAACGAAGTCTACGCAAGTATCGCAACGTTTGCTAAGAAGATGGCCTATTATCCGAGCATCGCTAGCAAGATGAAGCAAAAGGGTGTCGTCAATTTGGAAGTTGGTGCCTATTCCGCACCATTTAAGAAATAATGTCATTTTGATTTCAGCGCTAAAAGCGCTCATAAAGGCTTTTTCAACCCCTAGTAAATGTGGTAAACTGAAGGATAATTAGGAGAAAAAGCGAATTCATACGTGTTAATAGATTGATTAGCTTAGGAGGTTCCTTTTTCTATGGATAATTCAGGGATGTACGTCGGTCTCGATATAGGAACCACCTCAATAAAAGTCATTGTTGCTGAAAATGTAAAAGGGCAAATGAACGTTATTGGCGTGGGAAACGAACGTTCGAATGGTGTCAGTCGCGGTGTAATCGTAGACATTGACAAAGCCGCTGAAGCAATTCAGCGCGCCGTTCGGCAGGCCGAAGAGAAAGCAAGTATTGAAATTCACGATGTTATTGTGGGCATTCCCGCAAACATGTTAAAAATTGAAACTTGTAGCGGGATGATCGCCATTGACGACCAATCCCGTGAGATTACGGGTCGTGACGTGCGCAACGTTGCGGCCGCAGCCTTGATTCAGAGCCTCCCACCGGAACGTGAAGTCGTCGACATCTTAGCCGACGAGTTCGTGGTCGACGGGTTTGACGGTATCAAGGATCCCCGGGGAATGGTGGGCGTGCGGCTCGAACTGCACGGGACCATCTTCACCGGGCCAAAGACGATTATGCATAATACCCGTAAGGCGGTCGAACAGGCTGGCTTGCATCTCCGGGGCACGGTAATCAATCCGATGGCCCAGGGAATGATGGTCATGAACGATGGTGAGCAGGACTTTGGCACCATCCTGATCGACCTGGGTGGTGGTCAGGCCACTGCCGCCGTTATCCACGACCATCAATTGAAGTACATCGATGTCGACCAAGAGGGCGGTCAGTTCATCACCAAGGATATCTCCGTGGTCTTGAACACCTCGCTGGATAGTGCGGAGAAGCTGAAGCGCGACTACGGTTACGCGGATTCGACGCAGGCCAGTGACGAAGACGAGTTCCCCGTCGACGTGGTGGGCCAGAGTCAACCAACGCCGATTTCGGAGCAGTATTTGGCGGAGATCATTGAAGCTCGACTCGACCAGATCTTTAAGCACCTCCGGACCAACCTGGACAAGGTTCAGGCCTTGGAGCTGCCCGGAGGTATCGTCCTGACCGGTGGCGTTGCGGCGCTACCCGGAATCACGGAGCTGGCGGCTGATGAATTTGACACCAACGTGCGGGTGTACATTCCCGACCAGATGGGCCTACGACACCCGTCGTTCACGTTAGCCTTAGCGCTGGTCAATTACTTTGGTGGCTTAAGCGAGATCGATTTACTCATCAAGAGTGCCTTGACGGGCTCGACCCAATTGGCTGACGAAACGGATGAGATTCGGCAACGTGAAGCGGCAGAGGCTGCTCCCGCCGACGAAGCGCCACAAGCGTCGGCTCATAAAGCGGCCAAGCGGCCAAAACCGAAAGCAAAAAAGAACCGATCCGAAGGGTTTAAGAAGTTCTTTAGCGACTTCTTTGACTAAAGTGAGATGGAGGAAAAGACAATGGAATACTCATTAGATTCTGCGCAAAACCACGGCGCCAACATCAAAGTGATTGGCGTTGGTGGCGGGGGCAACAACGCCGTTAACCGAATGATCACCGAAGACGTTAAGGGCGTCGAATTCATCGTGGCCAACACCGATGTGCAGGCCCTGGAAGCCTCCAAGGCCGAGACCAAGATTCAACTTGGCCCGAAGCTGACCAAGGGCCTTGGCGCTGGTGCCAACCCTGAGATTGGCGCCAAGGCCGCTGAAGAAAGCGAAGAAGCCATCACGGAAGCCTTAGAGGGTGCCGACATGGTCTTCGTGACCGCCGGAATGGGTGGGGGTACCGGGAACGGTGCCGCCCCAATCGTGGCCAAGATCGCCAAAGAAGGCGGCGCGTTGACCGTGGGCGTTGTTACCCGGCCATTTAGCTTCGAGGGTCCTCGCCGGGCCCGGTTTGCGGCCGAAGGGGTCGCAGCAATGAAGGAAAACGTGGACACGTTGATCATTATTGCCAACAACCGGTTACTGGAAATCGTGGACAAGAAAACGCCAATGATGGAAGCCTTCCAAGAAGCTGACAACGTCTTACGCCAGGGTGTTCAAGGGATTTCCGACCTGATTACGAGTCCCGGTTACGTCAACTTGGACTTCGCCGACGTTAAGACGGTGATGAAGGACCAAGGTTCCGCCTTAATGGGTATTGGCTCTGCTAACGGTGAGAACCGGACGGAAGATGCCACCAAGAAGGCCATCTCGTCACCACTGCTGGAAGTGTCCATCGACGGGGCCGAACAAGTTCTGCTGAACATTACCGGTGGTCCCGACTTATCCTTGTTTGAAGCCCAAGCGGCTTCCCAGATTGTGTCCGATGCCGCGACTAGCGACGTCAACATCATCTTTGGGACGTCGATCGACGAAGAACTTGGCGACGAAGTGCGGGTCACGGTGATTGCGACCGGGATCGACAAGAAGCGCGAAGAAAAAGAAGCCGCTCGGAGTCGGGTCGCACGGCGGGCCAATAACGGGCAACCGGCAACCAGCCAACCCCAACGGCAAGCAGAACCACAGCAACAACCGCAATCCGACGGCAAGGCCGATCCATTCGGCAACTGGGACATTCGCGAACCAGCGCACCGTCCAGAACCCCAAAGCAAGCCGACGACCAACAATGATGAATTTGCTGGCGTTGACAAGCCCGACTTCAATATCTTCAACCCAAGTTCGAACCAGAATTCGGCGACGGATGATAATCAGGGCGAAGACACGCCACCATTCTTTAAGCGGCGGCGGAAGTAACCGAACCTGCAACGTTCGTTATGAGAGGAGTGGCCAACCATGGCGGATAAGTTTAGTCTAAGTAAATTTTTTGGCGTGAACGATGATGAAGACGAAGACTACCAGGAACAGCCAGCCCCGGTGACCAAGTCTACGGCGACAACACCGCAGCGTCCCGTTGATACTCGGAAGGTGGTTTCCATGCGAACAGCCAAGTCAGGCGCGAGCCACATTGCCATCTGTGAGCCGCGAATTTATTCGGATGCGAAGTCGATTGCTAAGCAGATTACCGATGGCGATGCCGTCATCGTCAACTTTGCCCGTGTCGACGAGACTCAGGCGCAACGGATCGTGGACTTTCTCAACGGCACCGCGTTTGCCGTTGGGGGTGAAATCAAGCGAATCGGGGAACAAATCTTCCTGTGCACTCCACACAACTTTGAGGTAAGTGGGGACGTTGCTGCCAACCTAGGAACGCAATTTCCATCATAGATAAAGGAGCGATGCTGTGCTAAGTCTGGTAGGAATTATCTTTAAAACCATCAACTGGCTATTAACCGCGTACATCCTGCTAATCGTGGTGTATGCCCTGATGAGTTGGCTACCGGGCGCGTACCAATCGCGTCTGGGACAATTCGTTGGGCGGCTGGTCAATCCGTTCTTAAGCTACTTCGACCGGATTGCCCTGGGACCCCTGGGATTTGGACCGGTGGTCGCCATCATCGTGTTGACCCTGGTTCAATACGGGTTACAAGCGTTAGAAATTATGATCATCAACTTAATTTTGCGGTAAGCTAGAAGGGAGCACGCGGTCGTGGATGAGAATATTACGCAACATTTTCGGCCGGATGAAGGGCCGTTTATCGCGACAGTTGGGAACTGGATCCAACAGGCCCGCGACGAATACCGTCCCGTCTTGACACACTTCTTGAACCCCCGGCAAGTTTACGTGGCCACCACTTTGGCGCGACACGCAGACATTCCGGTGCGGTTCAACGGAGGTTATGCGGGGGCGGAGATGCAACGGGCACTCTTTTATCCGGACTATTACGAACCCACGGCGAGTGACTTCGAATTGGCCCTGGTGCGGGTCGATTATCCGGTAAAATTTGCAACATTACACCATAGCCAGATTCTCGGGACCTTGTTGGGGTCGGGAATCGAGCGGGAAATCATCGGTGACATCTTGACGGATGGTCAGACCTGGCAGCTGGTGACCGAGCACAACATGCTGGATTACCTGAGTGGCCAGGTGGAACGAATTGGCCGGGTCAAGGCTCGGCTGGTCCCCGCCGACTGGGAGAGTCAAGTGCAACCCATGGACGAATGGGTTGCGGAGACAGCGACGTTATCCTCGTTAAGACTGGATAATATCGTTGGCACGGGATTTCATTTATCCCGGCACCGGGCGAAGGAACTAATCGAAGCCGGCAAGATTCGGGTCAACTGGGCGGATACGGAAAAGCCAGACTACGAGTTAGCCGTGGCCGACATGGTATCGGTTCGGGGATTCGGGCGCATTCGGCTAGACGAAGTGGCGGGACGCACCAAGAAAGAAAAAATTCGCGTTATCCTAGCGGTGCTGAAGAAATAGATGCGGAGGGAATCGTACGATGGTACTAAGTCCATTAGATATTCATAATAAAGAGTTTGGCACAAAAATGCGTGGTTACAACGTTGATGAGGTCAATGACTTCTTAGACCAAGTTATCAAAGATTATCAGATTACGTTGAATCACAACAAGGAATTGGAAGAACAGCTTGATGCTGCTAACGAAAAATTGAAGTACTTTAACGACCTCAAGGATTCGTTGAACCAATCCATCTTGGTGGCCCAAGAGGCGGCCGACAAGGTTAAAGCTAACTCCCAAAAGGAATCGGAAATCATTATTCGCGAGGCCCAGAAGCAGAGTTCAGACATCGTTTCTGAAGCAACGAACAAGGGTAACCAGATTATGGATGAGGCTTCCAAGCGGGCCAAGAAGTTGGCGGTGGAGACTGACGACTTGAAGAAGAGTACGCGGGTCTTCCGGCAACGGCTCCAAGTGATGTTGGAAAGCCAGCTGGAAGTGGTCAAGTCCAATGATTGGGACGAGTTATTGAAGGAAGGCTCGATGTCGAGCTACGACGAAATCAAGAAGGTCGTGGGTGACCGACTTGACAACGGGTCGGCGCAAGGCGTAAACTCAGAGACACCGTCGGATGACGCAGCGGACCAGGTCACGGAAACACCCGTGACGGATGAAGGTGACGCGAGTCAAGAGACGGTGGTTATCTTCCCGGATAACGACCAGGAACATTACGACCAAAAACACTAAATGACATCTGGTATGGAGAAACGCAACACTTTTGTGAACGGCGATAGCGAGTTGGGGATGGTGGAAGCCCAACAGGCCTGAATCAGAAGTGTTATCATTCTCCCATGCTTCGTGATTGAACGCAGTAAATCACGACGGCTGCCCCGTTACGGTATTGAGGGAAATTCTCTACATAGGAAATTTCTAAAATTGGGTGGTACCACGAACGACTTCGTCCCTTGCGACGAGGCCGTTTTTTGTTTGGCTTTGGTTGTAATAGCACGTTCCGCCGTCACCATTTCGGTGGAGCGGGAGTCACCACACAGGTAGTCCTTAAAAGATCACGGAATCGACCGGTGAGCTGAGGCCGTTGGGCTTGAGCTCACCGGTTGATCAACCGTG